>SVED01000089.1 GCA_015057515.1 Lachnospiraceae bacterium | reverse complement strand
CTTACTAAGGAAGATTTCTACAATCCTCAGTATGGTGTTTTGTTCGAGAATATGATTGAGCTTTACAATGAGGGTTATCAGGTAGATGTTATTACCGTGGGTGAGAGACTTCAGATGAAGAATCTTCCTGAGGAACTCTGTAGTCCTGCATTTTTGATGGACATAATAAATGCAGTTCCTACCTCGGCAAATGCCTTAGACCATGCAAAAATCGTTAAGGATAAGTCCCTCCTACGTAAGATGATTAAACTGTGTGAGGATACTTCTAAGGATTGTTACCTTGGACAGGATAAGGCACAGCATCTTTTGGAGGATGCGGAGCAGAAGATATTTAAGCTTGTTCAGACTAGTAATCAGGGTTCTGATATAGTTCCTATAAACAAAATCGTAATCGATGTTATCGGTGAGATTGAGGAAGCAGCCAGAAATAAGGGAAAGATAACAGGTATACCAACAGGCTTTGTTGACTTGGACAATATGCTTACTGGTATGCATGGTGGTGAGTTCCTTTTAGTGGCGGCAAGACCGGCTATGGGAAAAACAGCGTTTGTTCTGAACATAGCTCATGATTTAGCGGTTATGCACAAAATTCCATGTGCAATATTCTCCTTGGAGATGAGTAAGGAACAGCTGGTTTCCCGTATGATTGCCATTGATGCTATGGTTGATTCAAAGAGCATGAAGCTGGGCAATTTATCAGATGATGATTGGGATAAGGTTATAGAGAGCACGGATGCCATTTCCCGTTCACCTTTATACATAGACGATAATTCTGCCATAACCATATCAGAGCTTCGCTCAAAGTGTAGAAAACTAAAACAGAACAATAACATTGGATTAATTATATTAGATTATCTTCAGTTGATGAGTTCATCCCGTCCAGTGGAGTCAAGACAGCAGTTTATCGCAGAGGTGTCCCGTGCACTTAAAACCTTGGCAAGAGAGTTAAATATACCTATTATAGCCTTGTCACAGCTTTCCCGTGCCGTAGATAGCAGACCGGATCACAAGCCGGTATTGTCAGACTTAAGAGAGTCCGGTTCTATTGAGCAGGACGCAGATGTTGTTATGTTTATTTATAGAGATGAATATTACAACCCAGAAACCACAACAAAGCCACAGACAGCAGAGATTATTGTGGCAAAGCAACGTAGTGGTGAAACAGGTAGTGTGGACCTGCGTTGGATAGGTAAATTTACTAAGTTTGCTGACCCAGAAAAACATTATCAATCACCTCAAGCCTAAATAAAAAAAGCTACAGACAATTATTGTATAATTGTCTGTAGCTTTTTTTATTGCATTGACGCGAAGAGGGCTGCTATTTCATCTGGAGATAGTTGGCGATTTGGATCGTCATTTACAGGTTCCGGTTCTGGCTTTGGTTCTGGCTCTGGTTCTGGCTTTGGTTCTGCAGGAGCCGCATCTCCTACGTTCATAGATGAAAATAAAGCTGCAATTTCCTCTGGTGAAAGAGGTCTGTTAGGATCAAAATCTGCAGCAACCTCAGGCTCTGCTGGTGTTTCATCAACAGGTGTTTCTGCCGTTGGGAAAGGAATAATATCAGCTGTACTTGGGGTTGGTGTTTCCTCCTTTGTAACCGAATCTACAGTAGGGCTATTTATACTGTTTAGAAGTGCGTCTATAATATTTTGGTCTAATAGTCCGCCATTGTCAGGAATGATAGATTCATCTGGTGTAGCAGCTGGCTGAGGCTCAGCTATCTCGGCAACGACAGGTATATCTTCTGTAATATCAACGGTTTCTTCATATGTTGGTGCGTCTGCTAAAGTTTCAAGGTCTATATGGTTTTCCTCGTTACCAAACTCTTCAAAGAAGGAATCAGAGGTAGCAGTTGATACGGTAACATCTGTATCTTCTGCTGTATCAAACATATCCAGGCTTCCGCGACTTGGTGATTGGTCGTCAACATGAATGCGGGAAACATCACTCTTAAGATCAATGAGTTCAAGATTTAACTTAGTGATTGAGGTTGCAAGCTCTTTGTAGGCTCTTGTCATCTCGGCTGACATATCTTGAATAGATTCTATTAACTTGTCGTTGTTTACCTGATTGTATTTTATGGCAAGCTTAAGGGCTTTATTTATAGATTCTGCAACCAGTTCTTTGCTAGATTCTGATAGCTTATCATATAACTCGGCATTTTGAGTCTGGGAGAGAAGCTCCGCCTCGTTGATTTTTGACAGCGTAGCGTTGGATTTGCGAAGCTGCACGTATGTGGCCTTGGCAATACGTTCAAGTTCTTCGTTATCTTTTTGGTTAAGGTCTGCGATGAGTTTATTTACTGTCTGGGCAATAAACTCTTCCATCTGTTTATCTTTGGCAACCTTAATGCCATAGGCAGAAAACAAAAGTGCATATATTGAACCCACTACTACAAGGGATATGGTTGCGATATAAACAGGTGTGCTTCTAAGCTCAAGTACGCAATATACCCATCCCAGCAAGGCGGAAATACTAATCATAACCATGGTGACAAAACGTTTATATAAACTGTTCATATAAATACCTCCCAGTAATAATTATATACAGCATAAATTTACATAATTTAACATATATATTTTATCACATTGTAGGGGGTAATGCCAGCAGAAATATTTATGATTTTACTAATGAGAAGCATAAATTTTTCAGTTTATATTATATGTGCTATGCCAGAAGTCTTGAAATTAAGTATAATAGAAAGTATAATAGAAAGTATATAAGAAACCACAGACTGGCACACATATTGAGGATGAAAACGCATGGCAAGAACAAAAGTATTGGTGGAATTTTTCTCTCAGGAGCCCCTGGAGAATGTTATGGCACTGATTAAGTACAGACCGGAAAAAATTATATTTTTAGGTCACAAATCAAACATGATAACCAAGAAAATTAATGACATCAAGCAATTTCGTGATCACAAATGTCCAGATACAGAGCTGGAGTTTATCGAAGTACCACAGGATAATCTAGATGTTGCTATTGAGATGCTTACTGCTATTATCAGGGAGAATCCGGGAGTAAGGTTTGAGCTTACTGGTGGTAGTGAGCTTATACTTATAGCCTTAGGGTGTATTGCTGCAAGAATGAATATAAGCAAGCTCCGTATCGACCCCTTTACAGGCAAGGAGATTGATATAAGAGGAGATCAGGTTATTACCTCTGATTATCACTTCAACATAACAATTGAGGAAGAGATTATTCTTCACGGAGGTGTACTGACTCCACAGACGGGTAGCTTTAAGGAATGGCGTTTCACTGATGAGTTCAGAGAGGATATCAGAGTGCTCTGGGATATTTGCAAGAGATACAAAGGAGCATGGAATAGATATTGTGCCACTATCGATGAGCTTCGAAAAAACACACCTAATCAGCGTGAAGGATGGGTAGAGATATACAAAAATCCACTTGGTGAGGCTATTAACCTTATTAAAGATTTAAATGATGAGGGAATGGTAAAAGACTATAGTGAATCTGGAAAAAAGGTAACCTTCCGCTTTAAAAACAACATGATAAAAAAGGTTATCGGTAAAGCAGGTAACATTTTAGAATTACACATTTATGAAGTGGCAACCAGAGATGGATATGTATTTTCTGATGCAATTATAGGTGCTCATATTGATTGGGATGGGGAGATTCATGATGCCGAACATCCGGGATATGATACTATGAACGAAATAGATGTTATCCTTATGAAGAACGTCTGCCCTATATTTATATCCTGCAAAAGTGGAAAGGCCGGTGGCCATGCACTGCACGAGCTAGAGACAGTGTCTAGAAAATTCGGTGGAAAATATGCGAGGAAGGCTTTGGTTTTGGCAAAGGCATGTGATGACACTACAGGTACAAAATTTTTTAAACAAAGAGCCAAGGATATGCATATATGGATAATTGATGACGTGTTTAGGTTAAGCGATGAGCAGCTTTTAAACAAATTAAAGAGAATATAAGAATATGTGAGTTTTGCTAAATTTCATAAAAAATTGTCAAAATAATTTTAATGACATATTATATGATGTGTGGTATAATTCCACCTATAACAAAGGGGAGTAGTTGGCACTATCATTATGATAGTGTTTACGATGTCGTCAGTACGATTTTTTAATCCGTATCGTAACTAAGCAGCGAGACTTTTGTTGCATTATTTTATTGCAACAAAAGCCTCACTGCTTTTTTGTTTTAAAAAGCAGATTATTGGAATAATCTTTTGTTGCAGCCTGATATCAAGAAAAGGGAGGTAAAGATTATGGATATGATGATTCAGGTTTTACTTTTGGTACTGGGATTTGCAATGTTGGTTAAGGGTGCAGATTGGTTTGTTGATGGCGCTGCAGGAGTAGCTGACAGGCTAGGTGTACCGCAGCTGGTTATAGGCCTTACTATTGTAGCCATGGGTACAAGTGCTCCGGAGGCAGCGGTGAGTCTTACGGCCGCATTAAAGGGAAATGCAGATATCACAATAGGAAACGTTGTGGGAAGTAATATACTAAATATATTGATTATTCTTGGTATTGTGTCTGTCATTATTGCCACACCAGTTGCCAAATCAATAATTAGAATTGATCTTCCATTTATGCTTGGGATTTCTTTTGTGTTATTGTTTTTAGGTTATACAGGAAATAAGGTGACCCAAATTGAGTCCTTGGTACTTTTGACACTTTTTGTTGGATATTTGGGATATCTTTTTGTTACTGCGAAGAAAACTGGCACAGTAGAGGAAACAAGTAGTATAGTAGAAAAGCCAATGTGGCAGCTTGTTGTTATAGCAGTTATTGGTTTGGTACTTATTGTTTTGGGAAGTGATTTTACTGTAGATGCTGCAACAAAAATTGCAACGGAGTTTGGTATGGGAACAAGATTTATTGGTCTTACCATAGTTGCACTTGGAACGTCCTTGCCAGAATTATTTACGTCTGTAGCAGCTGCATTAAAGGGAAAATCAGATATTGCAATAGGAAATATTGTTGGAAGTAACATATTTAATATTTTATTTATTGTTGGATTATCTGCAGTGATTACACCAGTATACTTTGCTTCAAATTTTGTTATTGATACCTTAGTAGCAGTTGCAGCAGGTGTTATACTTTGGCTTGCAACCTTTAAATCAGGAAAGCTGACAAGACCTGTAGGTATAATAATGCTTCTCGCTTATGGTGGATATTTTGCATACCTGCTTCTTGGTTAACTCAATTTAACAATTATTTATAATCCGGATATATCAAAAAGGTATATTCGGATTATTTTTTTTATAATATTTTTAGTAAAAAAAGAAAGTAGATATGATATGGCTACAGATTGCGGAGAATACATTTATTCGGAGGAGTATAGAAGCTATGTTATAAAGTACGATGGAGATTTGGAAGGCGTAAATACTATTGTAGAACCAGATTGTGTAAATATAATAAACAGTCAGTTTCTTGTTGCATATAAGAAAATCGAGGATTTTGATGATGCATATATTTATGGATATAATTCATTTCCTAAATGTTTTGGATTGATGGACATTACAGTTGTGGAAAGTGTAGGAGTAAGTGGTGTTAGAACTTTGCCTGGGTTGGAGTTATTTGGGAAAGATGTATTAATTGGGTTTGTTGATACGGGGATAGATTACAATAACCCATTGTTTATTAGGGCAAATGGAGAAAGCAAAATAGAGGCTATATGGGACCAAAATGAGGAGAATTTTACCAGTGTAGAAAATAGTGTTTTTGGGTATGGAGGAGAGTACCTAAAAGAAGATATAGAACGGGCTTTTGCCAGCGATACACCCTATGATATAGTGCCTACAAGAGATGAAAATGGTCACGGGACATTTCTTGCTTCCGTGGCTGCGGGTAATATTAATTTGGAGGAGGGTTTCTCTGGGATTGCTTCTGAGGCTTCCATAGTCGCAGTTAAACTAAGGAATGTTAAGGAAAATATGCGGGAGTATATGCTCATACCTGATGATGTGCCTTGTTACAGCGAAGATGATATTATACTGGGAATAAAATATCTTATTGACAAGGCAAACTCCCTGAATAAACCTATAGTAATATGTCTGGGACTTGGAACTAGTCAAGGGGATCATAATGGCAGTACAAACTTGGAACTTTATATAGAAAGTATTTCGGGCTTAAGAGGAATATGTGTAGTTGGGTGTACAGGTAATGAATTGGGGAAGGCTGGACATTTTTTAGGGGAGGAAAATGTAAGTAATCATGAAATTGAAATATCCGTGGGGGATGAAGATAAAGGGTTTGTTATGGAAGTATGGGGAAGAGCACCAAGTCTTCTTGAGCTAGGTATACTTTCTCCTACGGGAGAAAGAAAAGGTGATATAGGAGGGTTTGGGGAAAGAAGAACCACGCTATCTTTTTTGTATGAAGGAACGGAAGTTGTTGTGGATAATTTCCCTGTAGATGAAAATACAGGTGATTCCCATATGGTTATACGATTTCTAAACCCAGGAAGAGGAATATGGACCATTGAGGTTTTGGATGCTTTAGAAAGAGGCTTAGATGCATGGTTGC
This sequence comes from Lachnospiraceae bacterium, assembly GCA_015057515.1. Lineage (GTDB taxonomy): Bacteria > Bacillota > Clostridia > Lachnospirales > Lachnospiraceae > Coprococcus_C. The sequence goes on along the minus strand of SVED01000089.1, from coordinate 977 downwards.
CCATAGAAAAATTTTTAAATTCAAGAGTATCTTTTGTCAGACCTGAACCTGATACTACTCTTTGTTCTCCAGCTACAGGAAGAGGAATTATAAGTGTAGGAGGATACAATCACCGAAATAATGCTTTGTATATAAATTCAGGGCGAGGCTTTACAAGAGACGGGTTGATAAAACCTGATTTTGTTACAGCTGCAGTAGATGTGAGAGGAGCATTTGTATCTTCAGGTGGGGCTTCGGGAATGCTTCTTTTCACAGAAAAAAGTGGCACTAGCGTAAGCGCATCCATAACATCAGGTGTGGTGGCCCTCTTATTGGAGTGGGGATTAGTAAGGGGAAACAATCCCGGAATGTCTACTGAGGTTGTAAGACAATTGTTAATAAGGGGCTGTACAGAGGTAGCAGACATAAATTATCCAAACAAATCCTGGGGGTGGGGAGCATTAAATATATTGGAGTCTTTTGACGCTATTAGAAGTTCATAACGGAGGCTTAATGAGTTTTTTTGGCTTGACATTGCAAAAAATTCAAGTATATTTATATATATGATTTAAATTGTCGTAATAAGTAATATTTTTTAATTTTATGGAGGTAAATACAATATGATTTGCAAGAGTTGTAATTTTGACAACAAAGATGATGCAGTATTTTGTGCAAATTGTGGAGCGCCTATTACTGCAGAAAAAGCCAGTGATATGAATCCTGTAGATGCGAGTGAAGAAAAAACAACACTTGTTGATTCTGGATTGGGTAATGTGGATCAGAGCGAAGCTAACACAACAGTTCTCACTAACAATATGGCTATGCCAACAGGTAACACAGTTCCAACTCCACAGTCTTTTGCGAATGGTCCTGCACCAGCGCCAATGGGAGCACCAGCGCCAATGGGAGCACCAACGCCAATGGGAGCACCAATGCCAGGTGGAGCAAAGCCGATGGGAGCGCCAATGCCAGGTGGAGCAAAGCCGATGGGAGCACCA
>SVED01000088.1 GCA_015057515.1 Lachnospiraceae bacterium | reverse complement strand
AATTATAATGAAAATAAAGAAAAAAGTAAAAAGGCATATGATATATGTTTAGAAAAAATCAAGAAACATGGTCTTGATATGAAACTTATAGATGCTGAGTATACATTTGATAATAACAAGGTTCTATTTTATTTTACTGCAGACGGAAGAATTGACTTTAGAGAGCTTGTTAAGGATTTGGCAGCGGTATTCAAAACAAGAATAGAACTTCGTCAGATAGGTGTTCGTGATGAAACTAAGATAGTTGGAGGAATCGGTATTTGCGGAAGAGAGTTATGCTGTAATAAGCATTTATCAGAGTTTGTACCTGTATCAATTAAGATGGCTAAGGAACAGAATCTATCTCTTAATCCTACTAAGATATCCGGGGTGTGCGGACGACTTATGTGTTGTCTTAAGCATGAGCAGGATACTTATGAATATCTTAATGACAGATTGCCTAATGTAGGAGATATAGTAAAAACTATAGATGGCAAGAAGGGCGAGGTTGCTTCGGTAAATGTACTTAGACAAAAGGTAAAACTTATTGTTACGTTGGAAGATGATACAAAAGAAATTGAAGAGTACAAGATAGATGAACTTAAGTTTAAGCCGAAGAAGAGAAGACGTGATGACAAGGTAAATGATGCTGAACTTAAGATGCTAGAAGCATTAGAAAGACAGGAAGGAAAATCTAAATTAGATGATGAATAAGCTTACTGAAGAATTTATTAAAGAGGGTGAGCGTCTGGATGATCTATTATGTGGTGGTTATCATATTATCCAAAATCCTGACATCTTCTGCTTTGGTATGGATGCCGTCCTGCTTGCTGATTTTGCATCAGGCAAATCTAAAGGTAAGGTTATAGATCTTGGCACAGGAACGGGAGTTATACCGGTTTTGATGGAAGCCAGAGGCAAGGGAGAACATTTTACCGGTTTGGAGATACAAAGCTACAGTGCTGATATGGCAAGACGTAGCGTATTGTATAATGGACTTTCTGACAAAATCGAAATTATAGAAGGTGATATCAAAGAGGTGTCTTGTTTGTTCAAGGCTGCCTCTTTTGACGTTGTAACCTCCAATCCACCATACATAAAAGGCAGTCACGGGCTGGAAAATATAAATACACCTAAAAATATTGCCAGGCATGAAATTCTTTTAGAACTTGAGGATGTTATTAGGGCAGCGGGCTATCTTCTGAAACAGGGCGGCAGCTTTGCTATGGTGCATAAACCGTTTCGATTGGCGGAGATTATAAGACTGATGTCAAAATATAAACTTGAACCTAAACGCCTTTGTATGGTTCAGCCATATGATAACAAGGAACCTAATATGGTTCTTATTGAAGCAAGTAAAGGTGGCAATCCGATGATTAAAGTAGAGCCTGCTTTGGTTGTCTATAATCATGACGGAACCTATACTGATGGTTTGCTTAACCGATATGGTGGCTACAAAACTGAGCAAAACATTTGATTGGGAGGAACGTATATGTCTGGAATTTTATATTTGGTGGCTACTCCTATTGGAAATCTTGAAGATATGACTTTTCGTGCTGTGCGAATTCTTTCAGAGGTTGATTTGATTGCGGCTGAGGATACAAGAAACAGTATAAAATTACTTAATCACTTTGAGATAAAAACACCTATGACAAGCTACCATGAACACAACAAATACGAAAAAGCGGATGAACTTATTAAAAAGCTTTTGGATGGACAAAATGTTGCTGTTATTACAGATGCAGGAACTCCGGGAATATCTGATCCCGGTGAGGAAGTTGTGAAAAAGTGTTATGAAGCAGGAGTAAGAATTGTTCCGGTTCCGGGAGCGTGTGCATGTATAAATGCACTTATTGCATCGGGACTTCCTACAAGGAGATTTTCATTTGAGGCATTTCTTCCGACTGATAAGAAGGAACGAAAACTTGTTTTTGAAGAGTTAAAAAACGAGACAAGAACCATTATTATCTATGAGGCACCTCACAGACTGGCAAAGACTTTGACAGAACTTTTAGATATTCTTGGCAACAGAGAGACAACTGTCTGTAGAGAGCTTACCAAAAAACACGAAACATTCTTTAAAACTACATTAGAAGAAGCTGTATCATATTACAATGACAACGAAGCAAAAGGTGAGTGTATAATTGTTATAAAAGGTGTTTCTTTCGAAGAATTAGAAGAACAAAACAGAAAAAAGTGGGATCAAATGGATATTCCTGAACATATCAGAATGTATATTGAGCAGGGATTGGATAAAAAAGAAGCCACTAAGCAGGTGGCTAGGGATCGCGGTGTATCTAAACGTGAAATATATGAATATAGCAAGGAGATGTAAGAAATCTTACATCTCCTTATCTAATGGATCGAAGTTAAAGAATGGCTTTAATTTCGGATCACTCATAATCCAGAACTTAATGGCATCAATGTTTGCGGAAACCGAAGTCATTGCATCGAAAACATCCTGCAAATCTTTGATTTCGTCTCTGTCAATTTTTCCGTCCTGGGTAATCTCCACCAGTGTTCTGGAAATATCTTCCATGCTTTGGGTAGAACCAAGAAATTTAAGTACGAGTCTTTCTATTGATGATGGTTCGACATGCTTTGACTGTTCTTCAAGACGTCGTATTCCTATTGGACATATATTACTGCAGTAATCTGTGCATAGATGAGGAGCATTATAGGCTGTAGCCATAATATCCACTTCTTCTGCATAAGGCTCTATCTGATCCAGTTCAATACGCGCCAGACGACTTCTTTCTATTCCGAGTTTGATGGCTGCTTTTTCTCTGCTGGAAAATATATCGTTAGTCTCAGCTGCCTGTGTACGTGCTATGTAATATATATTATCTGTTGCTTTTGATGCTTTTCTTCCCATTTTATCACTATTCCCCCTAAAAGAATATAATGTAAATATTATCTACAAAATTATAACATATTTTTTATAAATGATAAAGTTTAAAATGCGTAGATAGAGTGATTATTGTAGGTAAATACGCACGATATAAATATAGATAAATTATGGAAATATCAATATTTTAGTGTTATAATTAAGTTTACTCTCGTTATATGAAAGGATATTTGTCATGGAAAAAATGAAGCGCAATATAGTTGCAATAATTGTTTCGATATTTATTGTTGTATGCATGATGAATGGTGCGCTGTTTTGTGATGGTGCAGATGTTACATATGCAGCAACTGCAACGCCTGTTTCTACACATGGCAAGCTGGCTGTATCAGGCACTCAATTAGTAGACCAATATGGACAGGCTTTTCAGATAAGAGGTGTAAGTACTCATGGATTGCAATGGTATTCACAGTACAATAACATAGATGCATACAGAACTCTCCGTGACGACTGGGGGGCAAACTGTATAAGATTGGCTATGTATACAAGTGAAGGTGGTTATATATCCAATCCTCAGAAGATGAAGGACGAGATATACAAGGGTGTTGATTATGCCACCAATCTTGGGATGTATGTGATAATTGACTGGCATATATTAAGTGATGGTAACCCTCAGACTTATAAATCACAGGCAAAAACTTTTTTTGCCGAGATGGCTCAGAAGTATAAAGATTATAATAATGTTATATATGAGATATGTAACGAACCTAACAATTGCAGCTGGTCAGATATTAAGAACTATGCCGAAGAGGTTATTTCCGTGATAAGATCATATGATAATGATGGTATTATTATTGTAGGAACTCCAACCTGGTCACAGCTTGGAAGTCAGGGACATACCTATGAACCTGCCGATGAACCGATAAGAGGATATAATAATCTGATGTATGCATTTCATTTTTATGCATCGGAACCGGCACATAATCAATGGCTTACAGAGAAGATAGGAACAGCTATTAACAAGGGATTACCGGTCTTTGTTACCGAGTTTGGTTTATCAGCTGCTAATGGTGATGGTAATATAGAGTTAGGAAAAGCTGATGAGTGGCATAACAGATGCGATAAGTATAATGTCAGCTATTGTGTATGGAGTCTTAGCAATGATTGGAGAAGCTCGTCTATTATAAGCTCAGGCTGTAATAAAACAAGTGACTGGAGTACCGGGGAGCTTACAACAGCAGGTAATTATATTAGGAATTGGTACAGAGCAAAAAGGGATAATGATTCGGCTAATAGTGCAGATAACAATCCTGAGGTTGCCAATCTCGCGCAAGATATTACTGTATCCTATAGAACTCATGTACAGACTTATGGTTGGCAGGATTTTGTTACCAATGGTAAGATGTCAGGAACGTCAGGACGGTCTAAACGCCTTGAGGGAATCGAGATTAAGGTTGCCGGCAATAAAAACTTAGGTATACGTTACAAGACGCATGTTCAAAGTTATGGTTGGCAAGATTGGGTATCAAATGGTGCCATGAGCGGAACCAGCGGAGAGGCAAAACGTCTTGAAGCTATATGTATAGAACTTACAGGTGCAGACAGAGACAGATATGATGTCTATTACAGAGTACATGCACAAAGCTATGGCTGGCTCGATTGGGCTAAGAATGGTCAGGCAGCAGGAACCGAAGGTTATGCAAAGCGCCTTGAAGCTATTAATATTGTTATTGTTCCCAAAGGTGCCAACCCGGGTGTATCTACAACAAGACCGTTTGTTACGCCATATGGAGGTAACGTAAATTATTCGACACACGTACAGACCTATGGTTGGCAGAACTGGGTGTCAGATGGTGCTATGAGCGGAACAAGTGGTGAAGCAAAGCGTCTTGAAGGAATTAAGATACAACTTAACAAAGATATAGACGGAAGTATTACATATAAAACACATGTACAGACTTATGGCTGGCAGAACTGGGTGTCAGATGGTGCCATGAGCGGAACAAGTGGTGAAGCAAAACGTTTGGAAGGTATTTGCATAAAGTTAGAAGGCAAAGCTAAGAACTCCTATGATATATATTATAGGGTACATGTTCAAAGCTATGGTTGGCTGGACTGGGCTAAGAATGGTGAGATGGCAGGAACCTCAGGACTTGCAAAAAGGCTTGAGGGAATAGAGATTCGTCTTGTGCCAAAAGGACAAAATCCACCGGGTTCAACTGCAAAACCATCTATAACAAAATAAATTTTGATAATTTTTCAAAAATGTATCATTATGATACAACTTTGATACATCTTTGGATTATTATATATTATTAGGAGCAAATCCAAAAATTTTAAGGAGGTATGTTATGAAAATAACAAAAAAGTTTATGAGAAAAAGCTATGCTTTCCTCTTAGCTGTTGTTATGGTTTTCGGACTTTGCATGGTACCGGCAATGCCGACTTATGCAAGTACTGATGAATTAGGTACAATTACCAAATATAACGATGGCCTTTATGATTCATACGAGGAAGCAGAAGCTGACTTAGCGGACATTACCGCTCAAAACGTAGCTGCGGATAAGATGGATAATTATCTTAGCGATAGTGGTGAGGTAGTAGAGATTCCTACTTATTCAGACCCTACTCTTGCTGCTGACTTTATTAGAAGCTGTATGGTAGAAAGAAGAAGCTCTGTAAAATTTGTATATAAGATAGGTACATATACATCAAAGGCTCAGGCTGAAAAACTTGCTGATGCAGCATTTGAAAAGATTTGGGACAAGATTTTTATTGAAACTGCTAATTATGATGAAGGTGATTATCTTCGTTGGAACTGGGGTGGTTCAAGTGCAAACTATACAGGTAGAACAAATACAGATAATGTAACATTTACAATTAGTATGAAGTATCTCTCAACTGGTGCTCAGGAAGCTCAGATAACTAAGAAGGTAAACAGTCTTTTAAATGGTAAGTTTGATGGCTGGGAAAAACGTACTGATGCTAATAATGCAAGAAGAGTGTATAACTGGATTCTTGATAATTTTGATTATGATGACTCGTTAAAAGAACATTCTACATATGGTGGTATGATTAAGGGTTCAACAGTATGTCAGGGTTATGCTACTGCATCTTATAGACTCCTTAGAGAGATGGGTATCGAAAATAGACTTATTGCTAGTGAAACTCATGGATGGAATATTGTAAAGATTGGTAACAAATTCTATGGTTTTGATACAACATGGGGAGATGATTTCTGGGAAATTTACCAAGTCGACGGTGCAAAATATTGGTTCTTCTTATGTAGTGAGGATGAACTTAAATATTTTGATGAAGATGGTGAACATACAAGAACTTCAGAATATAATACATCATCATTCCACAAAAAGTATCCAATGTCATCAAGTTTTTATGACTATTCAAGTGCAGATAACAAGACAGTTGGTGTTCCAACAGTTGGTGTAAGCTACCGTACACATATCCAGTCATACGGATGGCAGGCATATAAGAAGGACGGCAAGACAAGTGGTACAAGCGGAGAAGCTAAGAGACTTGAAGCAATCCAAATTAAGCTTACTAACACATCTAAGGTTGACCTTGGAATAGAATATAAGACACATATCCAGTCATATGGTTGGGAGAATACATGGAAGAAGAATGGTGCATCAAGTGGTACAAGCGGAGAAGCTAAGAGACTTGAAGCAATTAAGATTCGTCTTACAGGAGCAGATGCTGCAAGATATGATGTTTATTATAGAGTTCACGCACAGACCTATGGATGGCTTGGCTGGGCTAAGAATGGTGAAGCAGCAGGTACAGCAGGACAGGGTAAGAGACTTGAGGCAATTCAGATTAAGATTGTAAAGAAGGGAACAATTCCTTCAGGAACAGTTGGATATTCATATGTTGAATATGGTAAGACAGCACAAGAAAACAGTAATGTAACAGGTCTTGTTAATTACAAGACTCATGTACAGAGCTACGGCTGGCAGGAATATGTTTGCGATGGATCACTCAGTGGTACATATGGCGAAGCTAAGAGACTTGAAGCAATCAGAATCAACCTTGGTAACACTGGTATTTCAGGAAGCATTCAGTACAGAACTCACGTACAAAGCTACGGTTGGATGGGCTGGAAGTCAAATGGTTCAATGAGTGGTACAAGCGGAGAAGGTAAGAGACTTGAAGCAATCCAGATCAAGCTCACAGGAAATATAGCTAAAGAGTACGATGTATTCTATAGAGTACATGCACAGAGCTTTGGTTGGCTTGGTTGGGCAAAGAATGGTCAGAGTGCAGGTACTCAAGGATACGGCAAGAGACTTGAGGCAATTCAGATTGTTCTTGTACCAAAGGGAAAAGGTGCTCCTAGTGCAAGCACACAACCTGATTTTATAAAAAAATAAATTACTTATAAAAAAACAGAACAAACCGATTGAAATCAATCGGGGAGTTCTGTTTTTTTGTGGTATAGAATTGCGGAAAGGAAATTTTTCGTAGTGGGGTCTATGAAGAAAAAAGTACTTTGTAATTCCTTTTTTGGGCAAGAAATGTCTTAAGTGTCTTGAATTAGTGAGAATTTTTTTGTGATTTGGGGTCTATGTAAAATAAAATTTTATTCTGCTCATCTTTTTTAGAAATTTTCAGAAAATTTGGGGCCTGAGAAAATGAAAAGAAGTCAAGTCCATATTTGTGTGTAAATTCAGTTTGGTTAAAATGTCATCTGGTTTAGGCTACATTCCAGCGCCTCTTGATTTCTGATGATTTATTGTAA
>SVED01000087.1 GCA_015057515.1 Lachnospiraceae bacterium | reverse complement strand
AAGGAGATATTATTAACAGAGGGACTCATAAATCAATCCCTGTTATCTCCCCGTGAGATTTTTATTGAAGCATTAAAATATCAAGCTGTGCGCATAATATTAGTTCACAATCATCCATCAGGATTTTCTGAGCCAAGCGAAGAAGATATACGGACAACAAGAAAAATCATTGAAGCAGGACAGCTTTTGGATATATATTTATCAGACCATATTATCGTTGGAAACAACAGTTATTTTAGTATGGCAGAAAGAGGAATACTAAAATGAGATTTGAGAGACGTAAAGATGTTAATCCCAAATATCTTTTATTAACATTAACTATTATCTGCATATTATTTTTGCTTATGTCTTATTTTGCTGCTAATCAGGTAGCTGCAATAAAAAACTTTACAAGCAAGGTTATGACTCCTTTACAGCAGGGTGTCAATCAGATTGGTCTTTGGACCGACTCAAAACTTGAAAATCTTAATACAATAGAGGAACTAACCGCCCAAAATGAAGCTTTACAAGCTCAAATAGATGAATATCAGGCAGATATTACCATGTACCAAAATCAGCTTTCAGAGTTGGAAAACTTACAAAATCTATATAATCTGGACGAAATTTATCCTGATTTAAACAAAACAGCTGCAAATGTATTTGCAAAGGATTCCTCATCTTGGTTTTCTGTTTTTTATATAGATAAAGGTAGTAAGGATGGTATGTTTGTCGGTGCCAATGTCATGTGCGGTGATGGCTTAGCCGGAATAATTATCGAATGTTATGACGATTATTCAAAAGTAAGGGCAGTAATAGATGACAGTTCAAAAATAAGTGCCAAAATAATGCCATCAAATGCTTTATGCACTGTTGAAGGTAATTTAAACATGTACCAAAACGGCTATCTTACTGTTACAAACATTGATAAGGATGCAAAAGTATCCATAGGTGACAAAGTTGTAACCTCTAATATATCTGACAGATATCACTCAGGTTTATTGATAGGTTATGTATCAGAGATATCTTATGATTCAAACAACCTTACAAAAACCGCCTATGTGACATTGACTGTAGATTTTTCTAATCTCGAGTGTGTCCTTGTAATAACAGACACAAAAAAAACAATTAGTGATAATTAATTTGAATTTAGGAGCAATATATGAGACGTGTAATAACCTTGGGTATTCTCATAATTATAAATTTCATATTACAGTCAACTGTATTCGGCTTCCATAACATTAGTGGTATTACACCAAATCTAATGCTTATTTTAACAATGTCCTTTGGATTAATGCGTGGTAGAAAAGAAGGTCTTCTTGTTGGCTTTTTCTGTGGTTTTCTAGCAGATTGTATGTTTTCTACTGTCCTAGGTCCATATATGTTTGTATATATGATTATTGGATATATGAATGGATTTTTCCACAAAAATTATATGATAGAAGACGCCTTATTACCTCTTATCATTATTGTTTTAGATGAATTTATTTTCAATATCACTATATACATCATATTCTTTTTCCTGAATAATCGTCTGAATTTTGGCGATTATTTAGGTAATATAATATTGCCTGAAACTCTTAGCACAGCACTACTTACAATTATTATCTACAAATTGTATGTAGTCATTAACAAATGGCTAAAAAACAAGGCTAAAGGAAAGGAATCCATATGATTCGAGAGTTTTTTGAGTCCTTAAAGGAACTTATATTAGACTATATAAAGCACAGACTGTTTCCGGTTACTGTGCTTGTTATTGTTTTATTTTCCATTTTAATAAACAGATTATTTACTCTCCAAATCATAGAGGGTGAAAAACATTTAGAGAATTTCATTTATAAATCCGAGAAAACAATAACAGTAGAGGCTGTACGTGGAAATATATACGATAGAAACGGAAAACTTTTGGCATACAACGAATTATCTTATTCCGTTATATACAGTAACAACCCAGGTGTTGCTGCCAAGGCCGAAGAACTTGGCATTAAAGAAAACCATCTTAAAAATAAAATTCTATATGACACTATTAAAATATTAGAATCAAACGGAGATAAGCTTTACTTAGATTTCCCTATAGAATTGTCAGAAGCAGGAGAATACTCCTTTACGGTAAGCGATACTCAGCTAAAGAACTTTTTAAAGAATGTATATTCTGTCAACACCTTTGATGAGCTTAGTGATGAGGAAAAGAATTCTACCGCAGAAGAAATTGTTTTATACTTGTCAAATGATTTATTTGAAATTTCAGAAGAATATTCTCCTCGTGACAGGCTTAATATACTGGGATGTAGATATAAGCTTTGGCTTAACAGATTTCAACAGTATGTTCCCGTCACCTTAGCATATAACATCAGTGAAAAGAGCAATGCCGCAATAAACGAATACAGTGATGAGCTTTTAGGTATTGAGGTTTCTGTAAAATCATTGCGAAAATATAACGACGCAAAATATTTTGCACATATTATGGGTTATACAGGAACTATATCTGCCGAAGAAATGGAGCAGTATAACGCTTCTTTGCCAGCCAGTGTTCAGTACACGAACAAAGATACTGTTGGCAAAACAGGTATAGAGCAGTATTGTGAGGCATATTTACGAGGAGTTAATGGTTCTGAGACAATATATGTAGATAATCTCGGAAAAATAATTGAAAGAGTTGAGACAGTTCCTGCCACAGCTGGTAACGACATCTATCTAACAATAGATGCCGATTTACAAAAATATGCTTATGATACACTAGAAAAAGAAATAGCATCGATTTTACTTACAAATCTTGTAAATCAAAACACTGTAATTGAGGAAGAAAACGGTAAAATTCCAATTACTGCTGTATATTTTGGACTATTTGATAATAACTACTTATCAATATACAATATGGGCAACTCAGATGCATCAGTTCTCGAAAGGGAAATATATGTAAAATATACTCAAAACAAAGAAAGCACATTAACAAATATAGACAATATACTCACAAAAGATTTTACACCACTTTCAGAATTGTCATCAGAATATCAGGAATATATGGAATATATATGTGAGATATTGAGTTATAATGATATATTTGATACATCACTTATATCAAGTACAGACCAGGAATTTATTAATTACACAAATAATCTTACATCCTTGGAACACTATTTAAAGTATGCTATCAGTATAGAGGCTATAGATATATCTTCTTTTGAAGCAAAAAGCGATTATTATGATACTGAAGAGATATATGCTTTACTTTGTGATTACATTATAAATTATCTTAACTTAGATACCGAATTCGACAAACTAATTATCAAAAACATGATACAATCTGCAGAAATATCAGGTTACGATATTGTAGATTTATTATACGAGCAAGGGATTTTATCCACAGAAGGAGATTTAGAATATACCGAGTTTAAAAATGGTGCTTATGGACCTTATGAATTTATGGTAAGAAAGATTCGTAATTTAGAGATTACCCCTGCAATGCTTGCTTTAAAGCCATGTTCTGGCTCAGTAGTCATCACTGATGTACAAAATGGTGACGTGCTTGCTATGGTTTCTTATCCAAGCTATGACAATAATTATTTGGCAAATGAAATCGATGCAACCTACTATAATAAGCTTCTAGAGGATAAGACTACACCTTTAATAAACAGGACTACTATGCAAAGAACAGCACCAGGTTCAACATACAAGATTTTATCAGCTGTTGCAAGTTTAAATGAAGGGGTAATTGACTATTCAACCTATTTTTATTGTTCAGGTCCTTTTGAAAAGGTAGACCCTTCACCATATTGTTGGGCACATCCAAGTGCACATGGTGGCCTTGATGTTGTTGGTGGAATCCAGCACTCTTGTAACATTTTCTTCTACAATGTGGGATACTATCTGGCATGTGCAGGTGGTGGTGGTTATGACGATGCATATGGTATTGATTTACTAGGAAAATATGCCAAGGAATTTGGTTTAAATGATTTATCAGGTGTTGAATTACCAGAAATACAGCCAAATGTTTCAGATAATGATGCTGTTAGAAGTGCTATTGGACAGGGGCGTAATTCCTATGCTCCAATTCAACTTTCAAGATATGTAACAACTATAGCAAATAGTGGAACCTGTTACAATCTTACTCTTATTGATAAAATAACCGACTACGAGGGAAATATATTAGTTGATAATCAGGCTACAGTGATAAATACTATAGATATTGACCAAGGAATTTGGGATACTGTTCATGCAGGAATGAGACTGGTAATTTCGCAACAGACATCACAGGCAGATTTAATAAATCAGGTAAATGTATCTGTAGCAGGAAAAACAGGTACGGCACAGGAAAGTGAAACAAAGCCAAATCATGCATTATTTATATCCTATGCACCATATGAGAATCCTGAAGTATCTGTAACCTGTGTAATACAGAATGGTTATTCCTCTGGTAATGCAAAGGAAGTTGCTGGATTTATATATGCATATATTTATGATCCAGAAGAATTAATAAACGCAGAAATTAGTGGTGATACTGAGGTTTCTGACTAATTTAAAAGGTGAGGTGAATAATGAGTAGTCCCGTTATTATCAAGGGTAATAAGTGGGGAATAACTCTTATAATACGAGAAGAAGCTTCTATAGATTCTATAATAAGCATCCTTAGAGCAAAGCTTCATAACACAAAATCATATTATAAGAACATTAGACCTATATCCATTACCTTTGAAGGAAAAAAATTAACGGAAGATGAAACAGATGCTATTCTATGTACACTAAGAGAAATTGGCTTAAATATTAAACCTACACAGACAACAAAATACACAATTAAAGATAATCACGGCGATCAGCTACAATGTACCGAAGGACTATTTTTTATAGGTGATATAAAAAGCGGTCATTCCATTGACGCAACAGAAAGTGTTGTAATCCTTGGAAATGTAGATACAGGTGCAGCAGTTTATTCCGAAGGCAATATTATAATTATTGGGGAGCTTAAGGGATATGCTGAATCAGGCTACAAAGGACGAAAGGATACGTTTGTTTATAGTTTAATCTCAGGAGGGAATATGTAGATGAGTGAAGTGATTGTTGTTACATCAGGAAAGGGCGGTGTAGGAAAAACTACCACCACCGCAAATATCGGAAGTGGACTAGCACGTTTAGGATATAAAGTATTATTGATTGATACTGATATAGGACTTCGAAACCTGGATGTTGTTATGGGGCTGGAAAATAGAATTGTCTATAACATTGTTGATGTAGTGGAAGGCAACTGTAAATATAATCAAGCCATTATCAAAGACAAAACCACAAATGGACTTTCTTTATTACCAGCTGCTCAAACCAGGGATAAAACAGCTGTATCACCTGAACAAATGAAAAAATTAGTTGAGCAATTAAAACCAGATTATGATTATATAATTATAGACTGTCCAGCAGGCATTGAACATGGCTTTAAAAACGCCATAAGTGCCGCACAACGAGCTATAATAGTTACCACACCTGAGGTATCTGCCATCAGGGATGCAGACAGAATAATTGGCATATTAGACGCCAACGAAATGCCAAGAGTAGATTTAGTAATCAATAAAATCAGACAGGATATGGTAAGAAGAGGCGATATGATGTCTGTAGATGATGTTATAGATGTATTAGCTATTAACCTGATTGGAACAATAATGGATGATGAATCAATTATAATATCCACAAACAGAGGGGAACTAATTGCAGGTTCCAAAACAAAAGCAGGTAAATCTTACGATTACATAGCAAAAAGAATAGCAGGTATTGCCACAGAAGAATACACAGAAGAAACATTTAAAATTTTTAAATGGATGAAAAAGAAGGATAAGCATGTTCACAAAATTCAATCGCAAGGATTATAATTTCAAACTAGTCATACTATTACTAATATCTATAATTGTTGGAACAGTAGTAATAGATAGCGCTGATAGCTCTTTTACACAAAAACGAATTGTAGGAGTAGTTGTTGGCTTAATTATGATGTTTTTTATTTCAATAATTAACTATGAATTTATATGCAAATTTTATATTGTTCTTTACGGTGCAAATATTGTCTTACTATTATTAGTTTTATTAGTCGGCAAAGAAGTAAACAATGCAACAAGATGGATCATGGTTGGTGGCGATGGGGGTATTCAGTTCCAGCCATCAGAGTTTTCCAAGATATTAATGATTATTTTTATAGCAGTCTTGCTGGACAAGTTTAGTACAAACAATCAGATTAACACCTTTAAATGCTTGTTGTTTTACGCAATTTCTATAGGTTTTACACTTTTACTTATAGTTTCGGAGCCCGACTTATCAACAACAATATGTTTAACCCTTGTTTTGTTAACAATGCTATATGTTGCAGGATTAAGCTACAAAATAATAGGAATTGCCCTTTTGATATTTTTACCTCTTGTTGGAAGCTTTTTATGGTATATTCAACAGCCTAACCAAAAATTACTTCAGGATTATCAGGTTGCACGTATACTACAATTTATCTTCCCTGAGCAGTACGGAACCGAATATTCTCAGCAAAACAATTCAATAATGGCCATAGGTTCAGGTCAGTTAACTGGAAAAGGATTGAATACTTCAACTATGGCAACTGTAAAAGATGCAAACTTTATTTCTGAACAGCAAACTGATTTCATTTTTTCCGTTGTCGGTGAAGAATTAGGCTTTGTTGGTTGTGTATTTATTATTGCAATTATCTTGTTAATAGTGTTACAATGTATTAAAGTGGCTAGGTATGCCAAGGATACAAAAGGTATGCTGATTGCCTCAGGTATGGGACTTTTAGTCGGATATCAATCTTTCATTAATATTGCAGTTGCAACTGGAGTATTACCAAATACTGGTATACCTTTGCCATTCATAAGCTATGGTTTAAGTTCTCTCATAAGTTTATGTATGGGTATGGGGATAGTACTGAATATCAGTATGCAAAAATCAAGATACTAGGGGTGATTTACGTGAATATTGGCTTAATTGCACATGACACAAAGAAAAAACTTATGCAGAACTTCTGTATTGCCTACAGAGGTATTTTAACTCACCACGAGTTATATGCCACAGGCACAACAGGAAGAATGATTGAAGAGGTTACCAATCTTAATGTACGCAAATTTCTTGCTGGACACACAGGTGGAGAGCAGCAACTTGGGTCAATGATTGAAAGTAACGATCTTGATATGATGATTTTTTTAAGAGATCCTCAAACAAAAAGAAAACAGGATGTTGATATAAATAACATTTTTACACTATGTGATACCCACAACATTCCTTTAGCAACCAATCTTGCTACAGCCGAACTTATGGTTAAGGCGTTAGAGCGAGGAGATTTAGATTGGAGAGAATTATTTAAGCACTAGAACTAAAGGAGTCATTATGATAAAAACAATTGCCCGTTATCTAATACTCATACTTTTAATATGTGGTGGTTTTTATTTGGTTAATGTAATATCAACCAATGTGGATAATACCTATTCAGATGTATCAGATATTACCTTCAATACAAACCATTCTTATTATTGTGCAAATTACGACTATGATGGCATTGACCAAACTATCGTATACAGAAATGACAGAACAAATGAAGATATTTTTTCTGATTCAAATTATGCCTTTCTTATAGATGAAACAACCGGAACTGTTT
>SVED01000009.1 GCA_015057515.1 Lachnospiraceae bacterium | reverse complement strand
CTTATTGGCGGAGCCTATGGTGGCTCTTTACTCTGTAGGAACTAGGTTTTTCAAACTGATGTCCATAATTGGTGCTGAGTGAGTGAGAGCTCCGGATGATACGAAGTCAACTCCTATCTTGGCAATCTCTGCCAAACGTTCCTTAGTTACGTTGCCGGAACACTCAGTTTGCGCCTTGCCAGCTACACGTTTTACTGCTTCAGTCATAGTGGCATTGTCCATATTGTCAAGCATAATAATGTCAGCTCCAGCAGCGATAGCTTCGTCAAGCTGCTCAAGAGTTTCTACTTCTACTTCAATCTTTCTAACAAAAGGAGCGTAGTCTCTTGCCATGGCAACAGCTTTTGTGATACTGCCAGCAGCACCAATGTGGTTATCCTTTATTAGAATACCATCTGAAAGATTGTATCTGTGGTTATTTCCGCCTCCAACTTTTACAGCATACTTTTCGAAAGGACGCATATTTGGAGTGGTCTTTCTTGTATCAAGAAGTTTAGTGTGGCAACCTTCAAGTTCCTTAGCAAGTTCCCTTGTAAATGTGGCGATACCACTCATTCTCTGTAAATAGTTGAGAGCTGTTCTTTCTCCTGATAAGAGGGCGCGGATATCTCCCTTTATAACACCCATAAGCTGTCCCTTGGTAACAGCATCGCCATCTTTTACATATGCTTCAAAGGAGGCAGTGTCATCTAAAAGCTCAAAGGTACGTTTGAAAACCTCTAGTCCGCAGATGATGCCATCCTCTTTGCAGATAAGGTCAGCTTTGCCGGCACAAGGATTGGGCATAATAGCATTAGTGGTTACGTCCTCGCTAGTGATATCTTCGCGAAGCGCATTCATAATATATTCATCAATGTTTACTTTATTTGTTACACCATTTATCATAGAAATCTTCATCCCTTCGTTTTATTTCATTTAAAATAAGTTCTCTGTTACCGTTATCCCAGGCATCCTGATCTATGTACTTAGTCATATCAACTTCAGGACAGCTGAGAGAAACGTTGTCAATCTCTTCGGTTATAATCCAACCTGCTCGTTCAGCAAAAACTAAGCTTTCTAAGAGGGAGTTGCTAGCAAGTCGGTTGGCACCATGAACTCCGTTGCATGCAGTTTCACCCACTGCAAAAAGGTTAGCTATAGAGGTTCTGCCATAGGTATCAACTTTTATGCCACCCATAAGATAGTGCTGAGCAGGAGTTACAGGAATGTCTTCTACAGTTAGGTCGTAGCCAACCTCCAGACAATGCCTGTAAATATTTGGAAAACGTCTTAGAATTTCTTCCTTAGGAAGATGCTTGATAGAAAGCATAACATAAGGTCTTTCGTCTATTTCCATCTGTTTTCTAATAGCTTCTGTAACAACATCTCTAGGTAGGAGTTCGTCTACAAATCTCTCACCGGCCTTGTTGAGTAAAAGGCCACCCTCACCACGAACGGATTCGGAGATGAGGAATTTTCTGTTGGCGTCTTTTTCGTAAAGACTGGTTGGATGTATCTGTATGTAATTTATGTTTTCTAATTCTATATTGTGTCTTAGGGCAAGGGCAAAACTATCTCCGGTCAGATGTCTGAAGTTGGTGGAGTGAGTAAATAGACCGCCTATACCACCGGTGGCAAGAATAGTTTCCTTTGCATAAACTGTCTTTGATACACCGTTGTGGCTGATGACTACACCTTTGCATGAACCTGCGTCAATAATTACATCTAACATCTTTGTAAATTCACAGAGTGTAATGTTGTCACGTTCCCTAACGTTGTTTAGAAGCTTGTTTGTAATTTCCTTTCCAGTAACATCCTTGTGATGGAGAATACGGTAAGTGGAATGAGCACCTTCTCTGGTATATTCGAAGCTGCCGTCGGAGCTTTTATCAAATTCAACACCGTATTCAATAAGGCGTTCCATAATCATAGGAGAATTTTCAATCATTACACGAACAGTATCTTCTTTGTTCTCGTATCGACCAGCCTTTAGAGTATCTTCAAAAAAACTATCGAAATCAGAAGGCTCCTTTAAGGTACATATACCTCCCTGGGCAAGGTAGGAATCACTGTTTTTAATTTTGTCTTTTGATATCATAAGTATGCTATATTTTGGGGATATGGACAGTGCTGCAAAAAGACCTGCCACACCAGTACCCACAATAACGATATCATAGTTGTCTGAAACCTGTATTTTTTCGCTCATATTTTTCTTCCCTGTAAAAATTTTTAGGTGCTTTTATGTGGAACATACTATATAATAATGGCATAAAGTGGTTGTAATGTCAATGAATTGTGCTATACTACTAGACAGATGATTTTGAAAGGTGATTGCTATGTATAAAGTGGATTTTAATGCCCCTTGCAGGGTGTATTTTATGGGTATAGGTGGTATAAGTATGAGCGGTCTGGCAGAGATACTTCTTCAGGCTGATTTTACTGTGTCTGGTTCGGATATAAAGGAGTCGGACATTACAGATACTCTTAAAGCCTTGGGCGCAACTATATATATTGGTCAGGTTGCAGCCAACATTACAGATGATATTGACCTTGTGGTATATACGGCGGCTATAAGTGAGGACAATGAAGAGTTTGTTACAGCAAAGAAAAAGAATATTCCTATGCTCACCAGAGCAGAGCTTTTAGGTCAGATTATGAATAACTATAAATATGGAATTGCTATTAGTGGAACTCATGGTAAGACAACGACTACATCTATGATGTCTCATGTACTTCTTAAGGCAGACACAGATCCAACCATATCTATAGGCGGTATGCTGGACGTTATAGGTGGTAATATCAGAGTGGGTAACTCAGATTATTTCGTTACGGAGGCGTGTGAATATACTAACAGCTATCACTCCTTCAACCCATACATTAGCATTATACTTAATGTAGATGAAGACCACTTGGATTTCTTTAGTGGTATAGATGAGATAGTAGAGTCCTTCAAAACCTTCGCCCATATTCTTCCTGAGGATGGACTTTTGGTTATCAATGGAGATATGGAGCATAAAGAAAGGATTGTGTCAGAACTAAAGTGTAATATAATTACCTTCGGTTTAGAAAGTGATAATATGTACAGTGCTACAGATATAACCTTTGATGAGGAGGGACATCCAACCTACACTCTTTTGGTTGATGGTAAAAAGGAAGAGGTTATATCCCTTCACTCTACCGGTATTCACAATGTTGTGAATTCTCTTTCTGTTATAGCAGTAGCAGATTTTCTCAAATTAGATAGGGAAGCTGTAAAGGCAGGATTAAACGATTGCACAAGTGCAAAGAGACGTTTTGAGAAAAAAGGAGTCACAGAAAATGGAGTTATAGTGGTTGATGATTATGCTCATCATCCAACTGAAATAAAGGCAACTCTTATGGCGGCAACCAATACACCTCACCAGGAATTGTGGTGTGTATTCCAGCCTCATACCTACACAAGAACCTATGCACTCCTTGATGATTTTGCTGAAGCATTGGCATCCTGTGACCATGTAATACTGGCAGATATATATGCTGCGAGAGAAAAAGATACAGGTATGGTATCCTCAAAAGACCTGGAAGAGAAGATAAATCAGCTGGGAGGAAATGCACAGCATATTGGAGACTTTTTGTCAATAGAAAAATTCCTCCTAAAAAATTGCAAAAAAAATGATTTGTTGATAACTATGGGAGCCGGAAACGTTGATTTAATTGGAGATTCTATTCTAAAAAAATAATTATCCACATTATCCACAAGACCATTTACTGGAAAAACAGTAAGTGGTCTTGTGTTTCGTTGTTAACATAATTTTTAGTAGAATGTTGGTATATTAAGGCATAATTTGAAGGTAATAAATTATGGTAACAAGCTATCCACATTATCCACATTATCCACAAATTTTGTGATTGCCATTGGGGAAAAGATGTTCGGTTGAAATAAAAATTTTGTGTGTTATAATTCATTTTGCATTAGCAAAAAAGGGGATAGGTTAGTATGAAAACCATTACGATTTCAACTGAAAATAGTGAGACTTATTCATCCATTTCAAACTTTTTTATTGACTACTATATGACGGAAGCCAATGGTGAATTTGTAAAGGTATATCTTTATCTTGTGAGGTTGCTCAACTGTAATTTAGACGTGACTGTAGCAGGTATAGCAGACCATTTTAATCTTACTGAAAATGACATTTGTAGAGCAATTAAATATTGGATATCAAGAGATGTACTCAAGCTAAATTATGATGGTAAGGGTCATTTAAGAGGTATTGTATTACTTCCGCTTCATGCACCTATCTTAGATATGAAGGTTGATACAGATGCAGTATCCATCCTTAAGGTATCAACTGAGAACACTCATGTGGAAGAAGAGTCAGTTCCTCGACCTAAGCTTGTGCCTGTAGCTGAAAGCAAGGAACAGTACAAGGAATATGTTGCACCATCTAAACCGTCATTCACTAAATCGGATTTGGAAAACGCTATGAGTGATGAGGATTTATCAGATATACATTATTACATAGAGACACTTTTTGAGAAACCACTGACTCAGTCCAATTGTGCCACTGTCTTATACATATATGAGACTTTAGGCTTTAGCTGTGATCTTATGGAATATTTGGTGGATTACTGTGTAGAGATGAAGAAAACCAATTTTAGATATATGGAAGCTGTAGCAGTTGCCTGGTATAAGGATGGAATTAAAACCAGACAGGATGCAAAGGAACAGACAGCGTTATCTAAGGGGATTTATAGAACAGTATTAAAGAGTTTAGGCATAAGACGTACTACGCCTACAGATACAGAAATGGCATTTATAAATACTTGGAGTAAGGATTATGGTTTTGGCGAGGATATTATAAAAACAGCTTGTGATAAAGCAATTATGACTCAGCCGAATTCAGCTAATTTTAATTACGTAAATGCAATACTTGAGAGTTGGCATAAGAACAATGTAAAGACTGTGGAAGATATAGACAAGCTGGACAAGGCATTTGTTGCAAAGAATGCTGGCAGATTGGGAAAGACGTCTAATACCAACGTAAGCAGCTTCAACAATTTTAAACAGACAAAGCTAGACAATCAGCTCGAGGAGATGGAGCAGCTTTTACTAAAAGAGGTCAATAACTAATGAACAAAGAAACTATGAGCATAGAGGATATATTACATACATATGAGAGGAATCGTCTGGCAAATAAACGTATTTTGCAGGAACGAAAGGAAGAGATATATGCACTTATTCCTCGTATAGATGAGATTTCAAAAACTCAGGCGCTGTCTTATCTGGAGGTAGCAAGAAGAAGAGTTAGAGGAGAGTCCTCTCTAGACACCTGTAGTATGCAGGAGGCAAATCGTCTTTTGACAGAGGAAAAGAAAGAACTCTTGGTTCAGGCAGGTTACCCGGAGGATTACCTAGAGCCTATATATACGTGCCCAAAATGTCAGGATACAGGCTATGTGGGGCAGGAGAAATGTTCTTGCTTTATCGACCAAATTATAGATACCTTGTATCTCCAATCGAACCTTAAAAATATTCTTGCAAAAGAGAACTTCGGTTCTTTCCAGATGGAATATTATAGTAAAGAGGTGGACGGTGACAAAGAATTCTCTTCCTATGACAATATGTCAAAGGTTGTAGAAAAGTCAAAAAACTTTGTTAAGTCCTTCGAGGAGAAAAACCGTGAGCGAGGAAACATATTGATATATGGTGAAACAGGTATGGGTAAAACATTCTTATCCAACTGTATTGCCAAAGAGTTGCTAGATAAAAAACATACGGTTTTATATTTATCTGCCAATGAATTGTTTGAGGATGTCTTGGCAGGATATCTTATGCAACAAAAAAAACATCTTGAAGATTTGTACCAATATGTATATAATTGCGAGTTGTTGATAATAGATGATTTAGGAACAGAGCTTACTAATAGTTTTGTTTCGTCGCAGCTATTTGAGATAATAAATAAGCGAGAATTGTCAGGCTTGTCAACTCTCATATCTACAAACCTTACTATGATGCAGCTAAGGGATAGATATTCGGAGAGAGTAATGTCACGACTTATTGCTAATTACACTGTATTCAACATATACGGTGATAATATAAGGTACCAAAAAAGAAAAAAAGCTATTAACAAGAATTACACAGGCTAGGGAGGATATGATATGCCAGATTCAAGTAACCTTATTAATATACCCGTTGGTAAATTGGGTATTATTCCATTGGAAAGTAGCAAAGCACTTGGGGAAAAAGTTGACAGCTACATTGCTCGATGGAGAGCAGAAAGACACAACGAGCATAAGGATAGTATAACTTTTGCTGGTTATGAGAAGGATTCATATATTCTTAAATCCTGTTGTCCACGTTTTGGTTCAGGAGAGGCTAAGGGAACTCTTTCAGAATCTGTAAGAGGTACTGATCTTTACCTTCTTGTGGATGTAGTTAACCATAGCATCACATATAATATCTGTGGACAGACTAATATGATGTCGCCAGATGATCATTATTCTGATTTAAAGAGAATAATCGCTGCCATAGGTGGAAAGGCAAACAGAATTACTGTTATTATGCCATTTTTATATGAGAGTCGTCAGCATAAACGTTCAAGCAGAGAATCTCTTGATTGTGCTATTGCACTTCAAGAATTAGTTTCTCTTGGAATTGACAATATTATAACCTTTGATGCTCATGATCCACGTGTTCAGAATGCTATACCATACAGTGGTTTCGAAAATATTATGCCTACTTACCAGTTTATTAAGACCTTGCTTCGCAGTACACCGGATCTTAAACTGGATAGTGACCATATGATGGTTATCAGCCCTGATGAGGGTGCCATGAACAGAGCTATTTATTTTGCAAACCATTTAGGCGTTGATGTAGGTATGTTCTACAAGAGACGTGATTACACAACTATCGTTAACGGAAAGAATCCTATTGTGGCTCACGAGTTCCTTGGTGATGATGTAGAGGGTAAGGATGTTATTATTATGGATGATATGATTGCATCAGGTGAGAGTATGCTTGATGTGGCAAAGCAGCTTAAGGAACGTAAAGCAAACAGAGTTTACGCTCTTGCAACCTTTGGTCTTTTTACTGCCGGCTTAGAAATTTTCGACAAGGCTCACGAGGAAGGTATTATTGAAAAGGTTATCACTACTAATCTTACTTACCAGATGCCTGAACTCTTTGGCAGACCATGGTATGAGTCCGCAGATATGAGCAAATATATAGCCATCCTTATTGACCACCTTAACCACAATGCATCAATCAGCTCCCTTATTGATCAGACTGAGCGTATTCAGGCCCGTATCAAGGAGTACAAGGAAAAAGGTACAATTACAGACAACTACAAAGCCCCAAAGGTGAACTAAAAAGAGGGCTTGTGTACAAATTGTATGTCCATTGGATGGGACAGAAATCAGGGGGTTTTTGTTCCACGGTTAAGAGATTTTGTAATATCTATTGCCTTGCGCTTTCGATATTTGATTAACACCGCTAAGTATAACTCGGAACTGAATGGGATATGGAATCATATAAGAGGGTTTTGGAAGTCGATTTTAAGAGATTTTACTGAAATATCATTAGAGATATACTTGCGATAACGCCCCGCTGTTTTAACTGTTTGAGCAAGACAAGAAAAATGGAGCTACACTGTTTGGATTTATCCAAAACAGTGTAGCTCCATTTTTCTTGTGATTGCGAGTTTTAAAACGCGGGGCTAATAAAAAATCGCAAGTATTCTCTAATAGATATTTCAAAATCTCTTAACCTCGACTTCAAAACCCTCTTATATGTCCATATCACCATCAGTTCCTCAGACAGATACCACGCGGTGTATTAATCGAAAGCGCTTTGGCAATGATATTGCAGAAAATCTCTTAAAAGTCACAAAAACCCCCTGATTTCTGCACCCATCCGGTTAGTTGTAATTATAATACACAAGCCCTCTTTTTATTTTTTAATTTCGATGGAGTCTGCCCATTCGAAGATGTCCTTTTTGTATTTGTCATAGTCTTTGGTCTTGCAGGTGAATTCACAAATCCAGTAGGAGTTGTTTCCTTCAAACATACAATGTACATAGGTGTAATTGGCACCAGATACAGTCTTAGTGTTGGTGAAGTAGTAGTAATTTTCTCTTTTGATTAGGGATGCTGGTTCTACACCATTGAGAGAAATGATTTCGTTGCAGTATGCTGATAA
Organism: Lachnospiraceae bacterium; assembly: GCA_015057515.1. Classification (GTDB taxonomy): domain Bacteria; phylum Bacillota; class Clostridia; order Lachnospirales; family Lachnospiraceae; genus Coprococcus_C. The sequence continues at coordinate 37,765 of SVED01000009.1, read as the reverse complement.
GCTGTTAATCTCAAAACCGGCATATTGAAGGTCTTCATCTGTCTCTTCAACTGCAGTGAAAGCTACATGCTCCGCAGCGTAATATGCATCAAACATATCCAGCTTCTTTTCTTCGAATTCCTCAGTTAAGGTAATGGTCATATCACCACAAGTGAAATTTTTAGGGTTTGGACTACATCCACATAGACTTAAAAGTAAGCCCAGCATAAGTGATAATAACAAAAATTTGTATGATTTACGCATTGAAAATACCTCCTATAAATTGTTTTTACGTGCAAACTCTTTGGCTGCTTCTATTTCGGCCTGTTTCTTTGCTTCATCTTCGGCCGCTTCTCTGTTTAGTCTATCCATAATCTCTTGAGCCTTCCTTAAGGTTTCGTCATCAACGTTGGAGGTATCAAGTTCCTGATTCTCTGCTGGGGCAGATGAGTTAGACTGTTGTTCGTCGCGATGAGCCATTCCTTCAGTTATGTACTGGGAAATGTCTCGTTGAGTTGATTTTAGAATGGAATTAAGTCTATCTTGCTCTTCTGCTTTTCGTCTTGCAGCTTCTATCTCAGCTCGTTTTTTTGCTTCATCTTCAGCTGCTTCTCTGTTTAGTCTGTCCATAATTTCTTTTGCCCTTGCTGCAGCATCATCAGAAGATTCTGTTGGCGAAGTGGTTTGAGCAGTTGAAGAATCTGTGGAAGAAATAGAAGACGACTCTTTTGCAGGAGTATTGTTGGTTGTTGTAACCTGATTAGAACTGCTTGCAGCTGTATCTGATCCAGTGCTAATATCGATTTCTATATCGGCAGTAGTTGACTGCTGTGCCATTTGTTGCGCAAGTTGTTGTTGCTGCTTTTCTGCAGGAGGAACATAGTAGGGCTCTTTTTCTGCAGGCCAGTATCCATGGTGTGTTAATTTGTATACGGGTTTGTAAATAAGACACCACCATTTGTATACGGTTTGCTTGGCTTTATATAAAAAGTTATCGTACATAAGAACCTCCTTTATACATATATATTTATAATAACATTTTTGTATAAGTAATAAAAGGGAAAAAGTTAAAAAACAAGTTAAATTTTCCCATATAAACCATAAAAACTTGGAATTTATTTTCCGTAGTGCTATACTGTAGGAGTATGAGACTGGAAGGACAAGAAAGGACATAATTATGAGAAAGACAAAAATAGTTTGTACAATGGGACCAGCTACAGAGGATGAAAATATATTGAGAAAACTTATTGAGGAAGGTATGAATGTTGCCAGACTCAATTTCTCTCATGGAACACATGAAGAGCAGAAAAAGAGAATGGATACCATAAAGAAGCTTAGGGCAGAGATGAATAAGCCTATTGCAATTCTTCTTGATACTAAAGGACCAGAAATAAGAACTAGAGATTTTGAAGGAGGAAAGGTACAGGTTAAGGAAGGCCAGACCTTTACTCTCACTACAAGAGATATACTGGGGGATAATACAATCACATCCATTACCTACAAGGAGTTGTACAAGGACGTGGACCTTGGTACAAGAATTCTCGTGGATGACGGTCTTATTGAGATGGAGGTTACTGCCATTAACGACGAAGATATTATCTGTATAGTAAAAAATGATGGATATATATCGAATCATAAAGGTATTAATGTGCCGGGAGTTCACCTTAATATGCCGTATATGAGCCAGAAGGATGTAGATGATATACTTTTTGGTATTGAACAGGATGTGGATTTTATAGCTGCATCTTTTGTTAGAAGTGCAAAGGATGTTTTGGAAATCAGACAGCTTTTGGATGAGAATGGTGGAAAGAACATCAACATTATCTCTAAGATTGAAAATGCAGAGGGCGTAAAGCATATAGATGACATTATTTATGTGTCTGACGGTATAATGGTTGCCCGTGGAGATATGGGAGTAGAGATACCGGGTGAGGAGGTTCCTGTTATCCAGAAAATGATTATCCGTAAGGTATATTATGCAGGAAAACAGGTTATCACTGCTACACAGATGCTTGATTCAATGATGAAGAATCCTAGACCAACCAGAGCAGAGACTACAGACGTGGCAAATGCTATATATGACGGAACCAGCGCTATTATGCTTTCTGGTGAGACTGCTGCAGGTCTTTACCCAGTGGAGTCGGTTCAAACTATGGTTAGGATTGCAGAAAGAACGGAGCAGGATATTGATTATAGAAAGAGATTTCTTCACTATGAAAGACATGCTAACCGCAATGTAACTGATGCGGTATGCCATGCTACCTGTACAACGGCTATTGACCTTAATGCCAGTGCTATTGTAACAGTGACCAAGTCCGGAACATCTGCCAGAAATATTTCCAAATATAGGCCGGTGTGTCCTATTATTGCAGGTACTACCAGCGACAAAGTATGTAGGCAGCTTAATATGTCCTGGGGCGTAACTCCGGTTCATTTAGAGGAGAAAAATGAAATATTTGAGCTTTTTGATCATGCTGTGGCGGCTAGTAAGGAAAGTGGCATGTTAAAAGCTGGTGAAACTGTAGTTGTAACAGCTGGAGTGCCTCTTGGTGTTTCTGGTAACACCAATATGATAAAGGTACAGGTTGTGGAGTAACAGGAGAATAATATGATTATAACTTATGAAGATATAAAGAAAAATGAAACAGTAAATACCTATATCAGACAAGCAGATGAAAATCTAAAATCCCTTGGATTTACGGAGCATAGCTTTGCTCATGTTACTAAGGTGGCCACGACAGCAGGTACCATACTTACTGAACTAGGCTATGATGAACAACAGATTGAGCTTGCTAAGATTGCAGGATATATGCACGATATTGGCAATGTGGTAAATCGTATTGACCATGCACAAAGTGGCGCAGTTATGGCATTTAGAATACTGGATAAGATTGGTGTGGCAGACGAGGATATAGCAACCATTGTGGCAGCTATAGGTAATCATGATGAGTCTACTGCCTATCCGGTGAATCCTGTGGCAGCAGCTCTTATTATTGCAGATAAATCAGATGTTAGAGAAACTAGAGTGCGTTCCACTGCAGATATTGCGGCGGACATTCACGACCGAGTTAATTATGCAGTGAAAAAGCAGGATTTAAATATTGATAAGGCGAAGAAGCAGATTACCCTTTCCCTTGAGATTGATACTAACATTAGTCGGGTTATGGAGTATTTTCAGATATTCTTAGGTCGTATGAACCTTTGCGAAAAGGCAGCGAGAAAGCTTGGCTGTGAGTTTAAGCTAGTAATTAATAATCAAGAGATGGTATAGTTAAAAACTATTTGACTAGTGCATCATATATTTCCATAAGATACAGGAGATTTATAGAAAAGAGGACACAATTATGTACAATCCAAAATCATTAAAGGCGGAAGAATTTATTAGTGATGAGGAGATAAGAGACACCCTTGCTTATGCAGACGCTAACAAGGACAATATTGAACTTATTGATTCTATACTGGAGAAGGCAAAGGAAAGAAAAGGACTTTCCCATAGGGAAGCGTCAGTATTGCTTGCCTGTGAAGATGAAAAAAAAGTGCAGGAAATGTACACCTTAGCTGAACAGATAAAAAAGGATTTTTACGGCAACAGAATAGTTATGTTTGCCCCACTTTATCTGTCAAATTATTGTATTAACGGTTGCGTGTACTGCCCATATCACATTAAGAATCAGCACATTGCCAGAAAAAAACTTACCCAGGAGGAGATAGTTAAGGAGGTTACTGCTCTTCAGGACATGGGACACAAAAGACTGGCGTTAGAGGCTGGGGAAGATCCAAAAAACAACCCTATTGAATATATACTTGAATGTATCAAGACTATTTACAGTATCAAGCATAAAAATGGTGCCATAAGACGTGTAAATGTAAATATAGCGGCTACAACTGTAGAAGAATATCGTATGCTAAAGGAAGCAGGTATAGGTACCTATATTTTATTTCAGGAGACTTACAACAAAAAAAGCTACGAGGAACTCCATCCTTATGGTCCAAAGAGTAACTATGCGTACCATACTGAGGCTATGGACAGAGCTATGGAGGGTGGCATAGACGATGTTGGTCTGGGTGTTCTTTTTGGGCTTGAGTTGTATAGATATGAATTTGCAGGTTTGCTTATGCACGCTGAACACCTTGAAGCTGTTCACGGGGTTGGACCTCACACCATCAGTGTGCCACGACTTAAGCGTGCTGATGATATAGACCCAGATACATTTGATAATGGTATTGATGATGAAACCTTTGCAAAGATATGTGCTCTGATTAGGATAAGTGTACCTTATACAGGTATGATTATTTCTACTAGAGAGAGTCAGGCAGTAAGAGAAAAGGTTATAAAGCTTGGCGTTTCGCAGATAAGCGGAGCATCAAAAACAAGCGTTGGTGGTTACTGTGAGGAGGAGCCAGAGGAGGAAAATTCTGAGCAGTTTGACGTCAGTGACAAACGTACATTAGACGAAGTCGTAAAATGGCTAATGGAGATGGGATACATTCCAAGCTTTTGCACAGCCTGCTATCGTGAGGGCAGAACAGGCGACAGATTTATGAGCCTTTGTAAGTCCGGACAGATTCAGAATTGTTGTCATCCAAATGCACTTATGACCCTTAAGGAGTATTTGATAGATTATGCATCAGAGGACACAAGAAAAATCGGGGAAGCTCTTATTGAAGCTGAGCTTGGCAATATACCAAAGGAAAAGGTTAAGGAAATATGTAAGGAAAACCTTTTAAAGATAGAGCAGGGGATACGAGATTTTAGATTTTAAAATAGTAAATAAAAGATATCGTATACCATTTTTTAGAATGGAAATATTGTAATATTTCTCATATTATGATAATTTATTTATATCTGAAGAATGTTTTTTATCATTCTGTGATATAAAAACAATTTTTGTGTGATATAACTTACAAGGGAGGTATTCTTATTATGGCAGATAAGGAAAAAGAGATGCTTGAGGACATCAAGGATGAGAAGTTAAAAGAAGATATTGAAGAATATATTGAGGATGATTACGATGAGGATGGTTATGAGGAGCATCAGTTTTCATTATTTGATAATCCTTTAGAGATAGCGACTGTTGCATTTATGGCTATTTTCTTTATATTCAAGGTATGGAATTTTGTTGAGATATTTGATACATTTATAGATACTATGGCTATGGTTGAATATTTCCTTGGTGTAGCTGCAGATTTAGTTCCAGCTGTTGTATTACTTGTTGCTTGTGAGATTTACGAGAAGATGGAATACGTAGAGTACAATCTCAAGATTAATTCATTTTATATGTCTAGATATCACGAGGACACATTAGAGGCTCTTGGTGAGTATGGTGAATACGACGAGGAAGAAGTAGAAGAAACTGAAGAATAATTAAGGATTAATTTAAGGGAACACTGAGGTGTTCCCTTTTTACTATATAAAAATCCTTTCTTGTGATATAATTTAAACATATCAAAAACATATGGTTTATCAGGAGGTTAAAGCTATGAGTATGAACGCTACACCATCAGCTAATCGAATACATATTGGTTTCTTTGGAAAAAGAAATGCAGGAAAATCTAGTGTGGTAAATGCTGTTACCGGTCAGGAGCTTTCCGTGGTTTCTGATGTAAAGGGAACGACTACAGACCCGGTTACAAAGGCTATGGAGCTACTTCCTATGGGACCGGTTCTTATTATAGATACTCCGGGATATGATGACGAGGGAGCTTTAGGAGAGCTTCGTGTTAGAAAAACTAAGCAGATACTGAACAAAACCGATGTGGCTATTCTTGTGGTGGATGCAACGGAAGGATTATCATCAGCAGATGAGGAGCTAATTAGTATATTCAAGAGTAAAAAGCTTAATTATATTGTTGTCTACAACAAATGTGACCTTATAGATGTAAAGACTATGATTAAGCTATCCTCTGATGAGAATGCGGTTTTAGTCAGTGCCACAGACAAGAAAAATATAGACCAGCTAAAAGAAAAGATAAGCCTTATGGCAGATTTGGGTGAAGAAAAATTCTTGGTAAGAGATTTGGTTGAACCAAAGGATATAGTGGTATTGGTTACACCTATAGATGCTTCTGCTCCAAAGGGAAGACTTATATTACCACAGCAGCAGGTTATAAGAGATTTGCTTGAGGCGGATGCGGTGACAGTAGTTATAAAGGAAAATGAAGTTGCAGACACCCTTGCTATGTTAGGTAAAAAACCCCGCATGGTTATAACAGACAGCCAGGCATTTAAGGTGGTGGCTGAGAGTACCCCAAGGGATATACCGCTTACATCCTTTTCTATACTTATGGCTAGATATAAAGGTTTCCTTGACACAGCGGTAAATGGAGCCATGGCTATAGACATGTTAGAAGAAGGGGACAAGATTCTTATCAGCGAGGGCTGTACCCATCACAGACAGTGCGAGGATATAGGAACAGTTAAGCTTCCAAAATGGCTTGAAAGCTACACTGGTAAGAAATTCACATATGAGTTTACTTCCGGGGGTACATTCCCGGAGGATTTATCTCCATACAAGGTTGTTATTCATTGCGGTGGATGCACCCTTACGGAACGCGAGCTTACATACCGTATGAAGTGTGCTACAGACCAGGGGGTACCATTTACTAATTATGGAACCACCATTGCATTAACTCAGGGAATACTTGCTAGGTCGGTGGAGATGTTTGTGAAGTAGATATTTAATTACAGGAGAACACAGGTGATATGATATACGTTTTAGAAGATGACAACAGTATAAGAGAATTTGTGGTATACACACTTTGTCATATGGATTTAGGGGCAAAGGGCTTTGAAAGACCATCTGAATTTTGGATAGAGGTAGAAAAAAACACACCAGAGCTGGTATTACTAGATATTATGTTGCCAGAAGAAGATGGGCTAAGTGTTCTAAAAAAGCTTCGTGAAAATGAAAGAACCAAGGACGTACCTGTTATTATGCTCACAGCAAAAAATACAGAATATGATAAGGTGCTGGGACTTGATACAGGAGCTGATGACTATGTGGCAAAGCCTTTTGGAATGATGGAGCTTGTGGCTCGTATTAAAGCACTACTTAGAAGAACCAATAAAGACAACAAAGAAAAAGTATATTCTTTGGGAATTCTAAAGGTATATCCGGCGCGTCATCAGGTAAAGGTATGTGATGAAGAAGTTATCTTAACATTGAAGGAATACGAGCTTTTAGTTATGCTTCTTGAGAAAAATGGTATGGTATGTACTAGAGATCAGTTACTCAATAGCATATGGGGTTACGAATTTGATGGTGAGAGCAGAACCGTTGATGTTCATATCAGAACCTTAAGGCAGAAGCTTGGTGAAGCAGGTGTTTATGTTGAGACAGTGCGTGGAGTGGGATACCGAATTGGAGAGTAAATATGAAAAATAGAATTTTTAGAAATACCATGCTTGTCATGTTTTTTGTGGTGGCTTTGTGTGGCGTACTTATTTTAGGTGTTTTGTACGACCATTTTACAGATGAGCTTCAGGATGAGCTTATAAATGAAGCTACATATATCACACAGGGTGTGGAAGCGAATGGTGTTGATTATTTAAACCAGCTTGAAAAAATAGATACAAGAATAACCTGGGTTGATACAGATGGAACAGTGCTCTATGACAATAAGGTTGATGTATCAACCATGGAAAATCATGGTGATAGACAGGAGATAAAGGTGGCTATGACTTCCTCGAAAGGGAAAAGCATCAGATACTCAAATACTCTTGCGGAAAAAACCATATATTATGCAGTTAGAATAGCAGACGGCAGTGTTATAAGAGTTTCCAACACTCAATCCTCCGTAGTGCAAATTCTAAAAGAAATGCTACGTCCAGTTATTGTGGTTCTTTTGATGGCCTTTGCTTTGGCAGGTGTGCTTGCCTATAGGGTTGCAAAGCAGATAATGGCACCACTGGATAATATTGATTTTGAACATCCTGAGGATGCTAAGGTTTATGACGAGATGGCGCCTTTTATTAGTAAAATTATAAGGCAGAACAAGCAGATTAAAGCAAATATGGATGTATTGCAGAGTCAGCAACAGGAATTTAGACTTATAACTGAAAATATGCAGGAGGGCTTTATTGTTATCGACAAAACGGCTCACATTCTATCTTACAATAGCAGCGCTTTAAAATTATTTGGAGTGAATATGGAGGTAGAAAATAAAAGCGTATTGGTTTTAAACAGAACGGACCAGTTTGGCAAGCTTGTTAACGACTCCCTGCAGGGTAAACACATGGAAGAAATCATATTGCTTGGAGACAGATATTGCAATGTGTACATTAACCCGGTTATGGATAAGGAGTCTGTGGCAGGAGCTATTATGATTCTTACAGATGTCACCGAAAAAGAAGAAAGAGAAAATCTTAGAAGAGAGTTTTCGGCAAATGTTTCCCACGAGTTAAAAACCCCACTAACTTCTATTTCAGGTATCGCGGAGATTATAAAAAATGGTATTGTTGATGAAAAGGATATACCGAAGTTCGCTGGGAACATTTATGAAGAAGCAAAAAGATTAATCAGTCTGGTGGAAGATATAATTAAGATATCAAGAATGGACGAGATGGAAGGAATTCCGGAAAAACAACCTGTAGATTTATGTGTTGTAGCACAAAAGACTATTGAAAATCTCAGACAGACTGCTGTAAATAAAGATATAAAGATCAAACAAAAAGGTGATTCCTGCCAGATATCCGGTGTTGAAGTTATATTATATGAAATGATTTATAACATATGTGACAATGCCATTAAATATAATAAACAAGGTGGCAATGTGATTGTTGAGACAGGATATGAAGATGAACATGCATATATTAAGGTGAGTGATACTGGAATAGGTATTCCGGAGGAACAGCTTGACAGAATTTTTGAAAGGTTTTACCGAGTGGATAAAAGTCATTCTAAGAATGTTGGTGGAACAGGACTTGGACTTTCTATTGTCAAGCACGGAGCAAGGCTGCATAACGCCACTATAGATATTAGTAGCGCTCTGTCCAAAGGTACAACTATAACAATTAGATTTGGTGAATAGAATTTTGATGCTATACAAAAAGGGATTATTTTGTAAATAAAAAAAATCCCTTGCTATATTCGACAAAAAGTATTAAAATACAGCCAGATGATAATTTTTATCAAAAAAGATTTTTAAGGAGGATATAGATATGGCATTTGTTATTGGTGATAGCTGTGTAAGCTGTGGAGCATGTGCAGGCGCTTGCCCAGTAGGAGCAATTGCAGAGGGCGATGGCAAGTTCGAGATTGATGCAGATACTTGTATCTCATGTGGAGCTTGTGCAGGTACTTGTCCAACAGGAGCAATCGTAGAGGAGTAATTCTTTTCTGAGATTCATAAAAAAGGGTATGCCGTGATTACAATTCATGACATACCCTTTTTTGTGTGTTTTACCGATGCTTTATTCTGGGCATCACCATCCTTTTTAACTTGCATATCATAATTTATAGACATAAGAAAATGTGATATATTTTTTTGAAAAACTTTCATTATATTCCTAAAAATGATATGCTATATTTACAAATAAAAGCGTTAAATTAAACATAAAATATTAACTGTAAATAATAAAATTATATGGGTAAGCTGTGGGAAATCCACAAAGTAGCCGATTAATAGAATATAAGATAAATGGCTTTTATTTGTATACACTAAACTTACTATAACCACAATATTTTTTCAACAGCAAAATAATGAAATTATTGTGAAAGTTAAGAAATATCTTTACAGATAATAATTTTATGTTAAACTAGTAATAGCTTTTTGGAAGGGAGTGACTGATATGAAAATAGAAAGATTAAGTGAAAATCAAATAAGATGTACACTTTACAAGTCGGATTTAGCAGACAAGGAACTTCTTTTGACAGAGTTAGCATACGGTACAGATAAAGCCAAAGAGTTATTTCGCGAGCTTATGCAGCAGGCATCCAATGAATTAGGTTTTGAGGTGGACAATATTCCACTTATGATAGAAGCTATCCCAGTGTCACCAGAATGTTTGATTCTTATTATTACTAAGGTGGAGGATCCGGAAGAATTGGATACACGTTTTTCCAGATTTACAAAACCACTTGGTATAGGTGCAACAACGGAGGAAGACGAGGATGAGGACCAAGAAGATGAAGAACCTTCCAAGACATCACCAGATGGACTCATTGAAGCTTTGGGAAGCTTGGCGGAAGGCTTATCAGCTTTGGGCGGTGGACGTATAGCAAAAAAGGTAAAAGAGGCTGTACAGCAAAACGAGACTGAGCGTGAGATTTTTAGAGTATATGCATTTAAGAATCTCAATCAGGTTATTATTTCAGCTAAGCATGTAATGCACATATATAACAGCGAGAACACACTATACAAGAATCCTCAAGACAGTAGCTTTTATCTTTATCTTACAAAGGATAATAATACTGATGGAGAGTTCGTGAAAACTTGCAACCTTATCAGTGAATATGGCAATAAAATTCGTACAACATATGCAACTCCAAGTTACATGGAAGAACACTACAAGCTAATCATTGACGGTAATGCACTTCAGACTTTGTCACAAATCTAACCTTTAAGGTTCACTCTTATGAGTGAACCTTTTTTAATTCCCATTCTCCCCCTTGTCCTTATACCCACCTACCCAAAGGGCTTAGGCCTAGGTATATACACATCCATACAAAACCGTTTGAGAATGCGAGCACTTAGCGAAAATAAATGGAAGATGCCCCTGGGAGGATATAGGCATAACATATCAAACCCGCTCTCGCTCGTCTCGAACGCAGGAGTACTAAATTCGTTTTTCAACTCATTAAGTACTCGCGTTCTCAAACGGTTTGATAAGTCTATGCCTATATCCTCCCAGGGGCATTCCACATTTATTTGAGATTAGTACTCCTGCGTTCGAGACGAGCGAGAGCGAGTTTTGTATGGATGTGTATATACCTAGGCCTAAGCCCTTTGGGTAGGTGGGTATAGGAGCAGGGGGGAGGATAGGGAATAAAAAAAGCTTACTCCAAGGAGTAAGCTTTTAGTTGATTTTGATTAGTCGTTAGATCTTGCTAAGATGCTTAAGATTCTGATGAATAAGTTGATGATGTCCACATAGAGTTCAGCGGCCATATCAACAGCGTTGTCAACTGTCTTAGCACATGCGTTAGCTCTTGCCCAGTCATATCCGATGTAGCCACAGAAAATAAGAACTACGATATAATCAATAATGCCTAAGTTTGCACCTAAGAACATCATAACAATCTCAACAACGATAGTGATTAAGAGTGTGATGCCCAATGTTCTTCCGAGACTTAAGAAGAAGTGTGGGAATGCAGCACCAAGGAACATCATTGCGATAGTAACAATTGCTGTAATAGCAAAAGCTGTAATAATAGTTGTCTGCATGCCGGCAATAGAAAATGCATTGAGTACAACTGATAAAATAAGTCCTAATGGAATAACGATAAGGTTATATCCAAGGAAGCTGACTGCTGGGTTCTTAGAACCGTTAACCATAAGTGTACCAATAATAACCATTGCAAAGTATGCGATGTAGAACAGTGGTCCACTTGACACGAAGTTAATAGCTGCATCGAAACAAAATGCAACCATAAAACAATTTACAAGGAAACCGTAAGTTAAAACCCCACCTAAAATCAAATTATAGGTTTGTGGAGAAACCTCCTGCTCTCCATATTGAAGACGTTGCCTTTCGGCATATCTCTCCTGTCTGTCTGACATAAAAAATACCCCCTTTAAATTAGTTTGCCTCTTTTTTAGCAAGGTACTCATTTATGGATGTACAAACTTCTTCAACATCCATACCATGTACCATACAAGCTTCTTCTAATGTTTCCATAGCTGCCGATGGACATCCAACGCAGTGCATTCCTGATGCCATAAGAATAGCAGCATTGCCAGGATCAACTTCTATAATCTCATGAATAAGCATTGATTTGTTAACCTGCTTTGCCATTATAATATTCCTCCTATAATAATTATGTTTGAAAATAACGAAAATCAAAGTTAGTATATCATTTTACTTTTAAAATGTCTATGATTTTAGCTTTAAAAAGATTACATAATAGATTATAATATATAGGAATACATTTTTTATGGAGGGAAAAAATGCAAAATATATACGGAAGATGTCCCAAATGTATGCAAGAAATACCACCTTACAATAATCCATGCCCTCATTGCGGCTTTGATATAGATGGGTTTGAATACGAGTCTGAGTGCCTTGCTCCTTTTACGGTTTTGCAGGGTAAGTACATGCTGGGAAAGGTTCTTGGTATAGGCGGTTTTGGAATAACCTATTTAGGCTGGGATTTAAATCTTGCCACTTATGTGGCAATAAAAGAGTTCTTTCCTGATAATATTGCTTTTCGAGATACTTCTGTTGATGTATCTGCCATGGAAGTAAATGTGCCTTCTGACAAACTGCAGGTGTATGAAAAAGGTCTCGCCAGATACGTGGAGGAAGCTAGAAACCTCTCAAAATTTTATGGCCTTAAGGGAATAGTATCCGTAAAAGATTTCTTTTATGCAAATAAAACAGCATACATAGTTATGGAATATATTTCTGGAATTAATCTTAAGTCATATATGGCTAATAGTGGTGGTGTGTTGGATGAGCAGACAGTTTTATCCCTTATGAAGCCAGTATTTGAGTCTATGTGTGTGATTCATGATGCAGGACTTATTCACAGAGATATTAGTCCTGATAACATTATGTTTGATGAGGAAGGCAATATAAAGCTTATTGATTTTGGAGCTACGAGAGACCAGTCATTTGGTGACAGCAAGACATATACAGTTATGTTAAAGCATGGTTATGCCCCTCAGGAGCAGTACTATACAAAAGGTAGGCAGGGCCCATGGACGGATATTTATAGTCTTTGTGCCACTATGTATAAGATGATGACGGGAAGGGTTCCTCCTAACTGTATTGAGAGAATGAGCAATGATACTTATGCTCCACCATCCATATATGGTGTTACAGTATCTCCTACTACAGAGGCGGTTTTAGCTAAGGGCTTGCAAGTAAATATTGAAAATAGATATCAGAACATAAAAGACCTTATGGCAGATTTATATCCTGAACAAACAGGCGATATTTACCAATATGGTGCACCTATTGATGCTCCAGTGGAGAAAAAAACTAATAAGAAATGGCCTATAATCCTTGGTAGTGTGGCAGTTGCGATTTTGGCGGTGGTTTTAGTTCTCAAGCTTACTATTTTTAAAGAAGATGGAAAACCTAAGGATATAGATAATGGAACTACAGATACTCAAACTGCTTCTGAAACCACAGACACAACAGAGCAGCTTACGAATCAAACTACAGAGGAACCAATTCTTTTAGAGGGAGATTGGACAGAGTATTGTTTTATGATAGGGGATGATTTGTATCAGCTTCCTATGACTTACGATGAGTGGATATCTCATGGCTGGCAGACGGATGCTGAAAACTATCTCATAGGTTCAGGTGAAATAAGATCATGTCGTTTCTATAGTGACAATATGGAATGCGCAGCTTATGTGGCAAACTATAACAAGGAAGCAACACACATACAGGATTGTTATGTTATAGGTTTTAGTTATGATCCATATAATTTTGAATGTACATTAGATGACGTAATCACTTTTCCAGGTGGTGTAACTATCGATTTAAAAGGTAAGGCACAATCTACAACTGTTGAGGGTGTTATTGAAATTTATGGAGAAGCTACTAACAGCGTTATTGGCGAGTTTGTGTCTGCTTGTGAGTACTATGCATCAGATAACAGTTATGTGTGCTTCACTTCAGCAGAAGAAACCCTCATTAACGAGGTATATATATTGGTATTAGAAAAGCCACAAGGTGCCACAATCAGCGCTAGTGATACTCCGCCGGAGATATTAGACATTTGTGCCGAAAACTATAACCCTGACAACACTACAGATAGATTTGACGAGATATTTAAAATAGATGGTGTAAATTATAAATTGCCTATATCTGCGTCAGAATTTATTAAAAATGGATGGGAATTAGTAGCAAATGATGATAGGGTTTGCGCTAATGAACAGGTGAAAGCGACTTTGGTAAAGGGTGATGCCAGCATTGATGTATATATAGGTAATCCAACCATATACAATCTTGATATTTCACAAGCTGTGATAATATCAATGGAATTCGACGAAACATTATGTGGTAGTATTGATGTTGTTTTCCCGGGAGGCTTGACTTTAGGGGATGATTGTATGGTGGCGGAGACTCTATATTCTGATATTAACGATACTTATGAGTCAGCCTATTATGGATCAGCCATAGATAGTTTATATGAGATAAGGGTAGATTATCCGATTTATGATGGCGTTATCAGTATAGATATTGATGCATATACCAACGAAGGAGAGGATGTATATCGTATTACTTCATACATTTACTCAAGAAGCTGGTCCACATCAAAGTCTGATCCGTCCAATACGGATTATATTCAAGGTATAATGGTTCAGTAGTTATATTGCTTAAAATAGTAAGCCACACAAAAAAGTGTGAGCTTACTATTTTTGTATTAAAAAAGAATATATAACGAGGTTAAACAAATGACAGTACTATTGTATACTGTATACAATCCGTGTACTTAAAAAAGTACAAAAAATTGCTGATAATGCGTTGACGTGTATACAATAAAAAATTATAATGTATACAGAATCAGAAAAGAAGTGGGAGAACGGCAGTAAAACCACTTTTTCTGACAAAACAATTAAGTATATTTTAAAAGCTTCAGTGGGCGTGAGATTACCCCTGAACTTAATGTAAAAAGGAGGAATTAGAACAATGGAATCAGCAGCATGGAATGGTTTCGTAGGCGGCAAGTGGCAGGAAGAAGTTAACTTAAGAGACTTCATCCAGAAGAACTACACTGTATATGAGGGCGATGACGCTTTCTTAGCTGACCCTACACAGAACACTAAGGATTTATGGCAGATGGTACTTGACTTAAGCAAGAAGGAAAGAGAAGCAGGCGGTGTTCTCGATATGGATACTAAGGTTGTTTCAACTCTTACTTCACACGGTGCAGGTTACCTTGATAAGAGCAAGGAGACTATCGTTGGTGTTCAGACTGATGCGCCATTCAAGAGAGGAATGAACGTTTACGGTGGTATTCGTATGGCTATGAAGGCTTGCGAAGATAATGGATATAAGGTAGACCCAGAGGTAGTTGAGTTCTTTACAACTCACAGAAAGACTCACAACGCTGGTGTATTTGATGTATATGATGAAGAGATTAGAAAGTGCCGTTCAAACCACATCATTACTGGACTTCCAGATGCATATGGCCGTGGACGTATCATCGGTGACTACAGAAGAGTAGCTCTTTACGGTATTGATTACTTAGTTGCAGACAAGAAGAAGCAGAAGGATTCATACGGCAAGGTTTACACTGATGATGTTATCAGAGCAAGAGAAGAGATTTCAGAGCAGATTAGAGCTCTTGGTGAGTTAAAGCAGATGGCAGCAGCTTACGGAATTGATATTTCTAAGCCAGCTACTAACGTACAGGAAGCTATGCAGGCAGTATACTTCGGATACCTTGGTGCAGTTAAGGAGCAGAACGGTGCGGCTATGTCACTTGGACGTACTTCTACATTCCTTGATTGTTATGCAGAGAGAGACTTAGCAAACGGTACATTTACAGAGGAGCAGATTCAGGAGTTCGTTGATCACTTCATTATGAAGCTTCGTATCGTTAAGTTTGCTCGTACTCCAGAGTACAACCAGTTGTTCTCAGGAGATCCAGTATGGGTAACTGAGTCACTTGCAGGTGTTGGTATCGATGGTAGACCACTTGTTACAAAGATGTCATTCAGATATCTTCATACTCTTGATAATTTAGGTGCAGCACCAGAGCCAAACTTAACAGTTCTTTGGTCAAAGAACCTTCCAATCAACTTCAAGCAGTACTGTGCTAAGATGTCAATCAAGTCATCATCAATCCAGTACGAGAACGATGATATGATGAGAGTAACTCATGGTGACGATTACGCAATCGCATGTTGTGTATCTTCTATGAGAGTTGGTAAGGAAATGCAGTTCTTCGGAGCTAGAGCTAACCTTGCTAAGTGTCTCCTTTACGCTATCAACGGTGGTGTTGATGAGTGTACAGGTGTACAGGTAGGTCCTAAGTATAGACCAATTACTTCAGAGTACCTTGACTATGATGAGGTTATGGAGAAGTACGATGATATGATGGAGTGGTTAGCTGAGGTTTATGTATCAGCCCTTAACATCATTCACTATATGCATGACAAGTATGCTTACGAGAGAATTCAGATGGCTCTTCACGATAGAGACGTAAGAAGATACTTCGCAACTGGTATCGCTGGTCTTTCGGTTGTAGCTGACTCACTTTCAGCTATCAAGTATGCAAAGGTTAAGCCAATCAGAAATGAGCAGGGTATCGTAGTAAGCTATGAGACAGAGGGAGATTTCCCTAAGTATGGTAACAACGATGATAGAGTAGATAGCATTGCAGTTAACCTTGTTTCAACATTCATGAACAAGATTAGAAAGCACCACGTTTACAGAAACGGATTCCCTACTATGTCAGTTCTTACAATTACTTCAAACGTAACTTATGGTAAGAACACAGGTGATACTCCATGTGGTAGAAAGCATGGTCAGCCACTTGCACCTGGTGCAAACCCACTTCATGGTAGAGATAAGAGCGGTGCTCTTGCATCACTTTCATCAGTAGCTAAGCTTCCATTCATGGATTCACAGGATGGTATTTCTAATACATTCTCAATCATTCCTGGAGCACTTGGTAAGGAAGATCAGGTATTCGCTGGTGACATCGAAATCGACCTTAGCAAATAATAAGGACTGATAGTATGGATAATTTAAGTAATGTAGATGATATAGTTGCAATGCTTGACGATATGATGTCAAAAGGTCATGGACACGTAAATGTGTCCGTTGACCCTGACATAGAAGGTAAACAGGTAAGCACTATGGGTTGTACAGATTGTGCCAAGGGAGACCTTGCCTGTAGCGTACCAACACTTCATGAAGGCATTGACGAGTATTTGGAACAGTAATCAATTTTTTCCATACCCTGTAAACAGGGAAACATATTATTATAGGAGGATACTAAAATGGCTAGTACACAGCAGATCGATAACTTAGTTAGTATGTTAGATGGTTACGTAGAAAAAGGCGGACACCACCTTAACGTAAACGTATACAACAGAGACACTCTCATTGATGCTCAGAAGCATCCAGAGAACTACCCACAGTTAACTATCCGTGTTTCAGGATACGCTGTAAACTTCATCAAGTTAACTGAGGAGCAGCAGAACGACGTTATCTCACGTACATTCCACGAATCAATTCAGAAGATGTAAGGAAATGGACTGAGAGCAGTCAGAAAATAAAAACAGTCAGGGGAGGACGCTTGCGTACTCAACTGGCTGTTTTTATTTTTCTGACTATTTGAAGGCATAACGCACGGCTTATCAACGAGCGAAGCGAAGTTGGTAAGATGTGCGTTATGTTGCTCTCAGTCCAAATATATGGCGAATGCCCCACACTGAGCAAGCAGAGCTTGCGAAGTGAGGGCATGTCTTATTTTAATATTCATAAATTCAACGAAATTCTAATCTAATGTGCAAGGTCTTGAATTGTGTACCACGTTTCTGTGATATATATTATATTTACCGATAAATCTAGTATGTGGGTGGATTGTATTTGTATAAAGGAGAATAATATGAGTAAAAAGAAGGTATTAATTATAGTAAGTGTGTTGATTGTTCTATTAGTTGTCGGAGCCTTTTTCTTTATTCCAAGGATAAGACTTTATAATGCTATAAAGGACCTCGACTTAGGACCAAGGGGAGAGATGTTTGCACAGTATGATGTAACGGATGACACATTGGTAAAAACCGAGGCGGAATATTTTTACATAGGTGTACCGGAGGGTTATGTCTATGAGGATAACGATAGTCTGGAAATATATAGAAAATCTGATACTGAATGCGTAGCCATTACAAAGGAAACAAACGAAGGTACCTTCAGTCTTCTTGATGAAATGTATGAAGAAAACTTTGAGCTTTTTGGCATAGATGTACAGATGGAGGACATAAAAAAGGGTTTTGAATATTTTGAATATGGTAAACCTGACAATGAGTACAACACAATTAAACATTTGTATTTGCTTAATGAGGATGATTATAGCTTTTGGAATTATAAAAAAGGTTTGGCCTATGCATATAGCGCATACATAAAAAGTGAGCTTATATGGATGTCGAAACAATATATATATGAGAGAGAAAATATGTGTGCAACAATTATGGTAGGAATATCAGATGATAACAGTATATACACTTATTTTGTTACAATCTATGACCCAGAGGATTTGAATACATCCAACATAGTAATGATTAAAACAGAGGATGAACAGCAGGCGCACGATATAATTAATTCTATCGAGTTAAAGTAAACTGAATTTCAAATTTTACATGGGTGTATCTAATATGGTCACCATGTGGGCATCTATAATGGTGATGCTAATATGGAGGTAATATATGTTTGTTCCATAGCTACACAAGTTATATATTGAAGTAACAAGCTAAATATGGTTTAATAAATACTAGCAGGTTTCGGCTTGCTAGTATTTTAATGCGTATGAATATTGCCACTGTAGGGAATATTTATTTTATGATAAAGGAGATACATTATGGAAGGCATGATTCATTCAATAGAAACCTTTGGTACCGTAGATGGACCGGGTATAAGATATGTAGTTTTTGTAAAAGGCTGTCCCATGAGATGTGCTTACTGTCACAATCCTGACACTTGGCTTATGAAGGGTGGCGAAACAAAGACTGTCAATGAGATATTAGACGACTACGAGCGTTACAAACCATTTCTTAAGGGAGGTGGTCTTACAGTAACCGGTGGTGAACCACTTTTACAAATTGATTTTTTAATTGAGCTTTTCGAAGAAGCAAAGAAGAGGGATATTCACACTTGCCTTGATACCTCAGGTATTCAATTTAGACGTAACAAACCGGAAATACTTGCCAAGTATGAGCGCCTTATGAAGGTTACAGATTTGATTATGCTGGATATCAAGCATATTGACCCGGTAGAGCACAAGAACCTTACCGGTCAGCCTCAGGACAACATTTTAGATTTTCTTGCTTTTATGGATGAGCATGAAAAAACAATATGGATAAGACATGTTTTGGTTCCGGGTATAACCTTGAACGAGGAATATTTAAAGAGGCTTGGGGAGCATATGGCTCAGTATAAGCACATCAATGCATTGGACGTGCTTCCATATCACAATATGGGAGTAGAAAAGTACGAAAAAATGGGTATACCATATTCTCTTGCGGGAGTACCGGAAGCTACAAAGGAACAGGCTATTTGGGCAAAAGACATTATATTAGGCGCTATGAAGAAACGCAGAAAAGAATTACAGGAGAAAGGACTAATATAATTATCATATTTACTTCATATCTTCTATATTATATAGAGAAGAATTGTAATTGTGGTGAATATGAATAGTATTTTATCAAAATTGGCAACTTATTATATGAAGCTGGAGCAATGGTTAAAGAAACATCGCTACTTGCTTTTTATAGGAGTTGCCATTTTTTTTATCCTGGCCGTGATGAATTGCTTTATGGTGATGTCTAAAGCTGATGATGAAAAAAGGATTATTGTTATTGACCCTGGGCACGGTGGAAATGATCCCGGTAAAGTGGGGAGCAGTGGATGCTATGAAAAAGATATTAATATGGAGATAGCTATTAAACTTAAGGATAGCTTGGAGGAGTATGGATTTACAGTTGTATTGACAAGGGAAAGTGATACCAATCTGGCAACAGAAGGTGCCACAAATAAAAAAACCTCTGATATGCATAATAGAGTAGAGCTTATAAATGAAGCGAAAGCAGATTGTTTTATCAGTATCCATCAAAATAGTTATACAGACCCTGATGTTAAAGGGGCGCAGGTTTTTTATTATAGTCAGTCGGCTGAAAGTGAAGAACTTGCCACAGTATTGCAACGATTTTTGGTAGATAAGGTAGATTCGGATAATAATAGGAAAATAAAAGCAGGGGATGAATATTACATATTGAAAAAAACCACCTGCCCCGGTGTGATTATTGAATGTGGATTTTTGAGTTGCCCTTGGGAAGAGGCAATGCTTTTAGATGAAAATTATCAAGAAAAACTGGCAGACGCTATATCGGAAGCAATATATGAGATATATAAATAAAAAAAGAACTCTTCGGAAAGAAGAGTTCTTTTTTTATAATCTAATATCTATGTTGCCTCCGATATTAGGATTGACAGACTGCTCCATCATCTTGGTGATCATATCTCCGCTTGCCTCTACAGAATCAAGAGACTTTTTCAATATGGAAATATCTATGGCATTCATAGAATTGGTACCTGATAAAGATATGTTGGTACTTCCGAGAGAAGTAATATTCATATGATCAGCCTCCTTTGTAAATGTTACTAACTATATTATATACTCTGTCTTGCCACTTTGCAAGGAAAAGTAAGGATAAAATAAGAATTCTTAAATATGGTGTTGACAAGAAATGTAACAATTGCTATAATGACGATGTAACAATTTGTAACATATTTGTAACAAATAAAAAATCTAAGGATTTTTGGAGGTAATTTTATGATACGACCATCTAAAAAATGGTTAGCATATTTTGCAGTTGCTGGCTTGTGTGTTTCTTCATTATTCGCAGCAGACGCACAGGCAAATAATATATATAGTGACGAGAATGTTAGTATTTCATCAGCGGTAGACAGATACATTGCATCTAGTATTGCTGAGGAAGAGGCTGCTTTGGAAGAGACTACTACAACTGAAGTTGTAGAAGAAACTGAGAAAGTTGATGTGACATTAGCATTAGGAACTTCATTTTTAGGAGCTACAGCTCCAGCCGAAACTGAGGAAGAAGCAGAGGAAACAGAAGAAGTTGTTGATTGTCAGTATCCTGAATATGCAAATAAGGCTGTTGTCATTACTAATAGCTATGTAAACTTAAGAGCAGCAGATAACACTACAAGCTCTGTTTTGGGAAGTGTTGCACCGGGAGAGGTTGTAACAGTTGTTACTAAGGGCAGCGAGTGGTCATATGTTGAGGTTTACGGTATTAAGGGATATATCAGAAATGATTTATTAGCATTTGGTGATGAAGCAGCAGAGTTCGTAGAGAACGATTATGATAGAATTGCAGTTATTAATACTGGTTCACTCAGATTGAGAGAGGAGCCAACTACAGGAAGTAAATGTCTTGCATACCTTCCGGCGGGTGGTAGCTATTTAGTATTATCTGAGGAGAATGGCTGGACACTTATTCAAATTAACAATGGTTTAAAAGGCTATGTTAGAAATGATTACATAACAATTACTAATGGTTTACCAAATAATTTCTCTGTGGTATTAGAACAGGAGGAAGAAGAGGAGACTACTACAACTGAGGCTCCTTCGACAGAAGCTCCTACAACTGAGGAAACTCCATCAGACATACCTGACGGTGGTTCAGGCATAACTTCATGTACAGGTCAGGATATTGCAAATTATGCAGTTCAGTTTGAAGGTAACCCATATGTATACGGCGGTACAAGTCTTACAAATGGAGCAGACTGCTCAGGATTTGTATACAGAGTATATTCTGATTTCGGTATTGCATTACCACGTACAGCTACATACCAGTCATACGAGGGAGTTGAAGTATCAGAGTCAGAGCTTCAGCCTGGTGATTTAGTATTCTACGACCATAACACAGGTAGTGTAGAGCATGTTGGTATTTATATTGGCGGCGGTCAGATTATTCACGCCAGTACAGAGAGAACAGGTATCATTATTGCTGATTTACATTACAGCAATGTATTTAAGATAAGAAGAATCATATACTAGTCATTTAGCACCCGTGCTTACAATAATGTGTGATTAGGACTGTCGTTTATGGCAGTCCTATTTTTTGTTAGATAAAGGAAGATTTTCTGCTTGAATTTGTATAAAATGTATAAAAAAATCTTTCAAAATGACCCCTTATATGTTATAATGATTCTAATGTATCACTTTTGTGGCACATTAGTTTGACCAAAAAGGAGTGGGGCATATGAATTACATTATTAGTGGTAAAAATATCGAGGTTACAGAAGGTCTTAAGTCAGCTATCTATGATAAGCTTGGAAGATTGGAAAAGTTTTTCGTAGAGGATACTGATGTACAGGTAACTTTCTCAGTAGAAAAAGAGAGACAGAAAATCGAGGTTACTATCCCTATGAAGGGACACATCATTAGAGCAGAACAGTCTAGTGATGATATGTATGTATCTATAGATTTAGTTGTAGAGGTTATTGAACGTCAGGTTACACGTTACAAAAAGAAGATAGTTGATAAGGAGCAGAATGCGGCTTATATCCAGAATGACTTCTTCAATGTGGACGAGGATGATGACGAGGAAGTAAAGATTATCAGAAGCAAGAGATTTGCAGTGAAACCTATGTATCCAGAAGATGCATGTGTGCAGATGGAGCTTCTCGGACATAACTTCTTTGTATTCCGTAATGCTGAGACAGACGAAGTTAACGTAGTATATAAGCGTAAAGGTAGTACATACGGACTTATCGAACCAGAATTTTAATATAATATATTTAGGTGGCTACATATTTGTGTGGCCACCTTTTTCTTTTTTTAAAAAAACTTGCCTAAGTACTTGAATAATGTTATATTAAAGGGTATGATGCAATAACTGTATTATAAAAAATATTCCATATTTAGGGTATGTTTATAAAAACATATTTGAGAATATTCAAAATATATTTACGCATTTTTCTTATGAAGGATGCAGGTTTGGAGGTTAAAAATGAACCTATTTGAGAAGGTATTTGGTACACATAGTGACAGGGAGCTTAAGAAGATTGAGCCAATAGTGGATAAGATTGAAGCTCTTGATGAGACTATGCAAGCCATGAGTGACAGTGAACTTAGAGAGAAGACAACTGAGTTCAAGGAGAGATTGGCAAAGGGTGAAACACTTGAGGATTTGTTGGTTGAGGCATTTGCAGTTGTCAGAGAGGCAGCGGCAAGAACCCTCAATATGAAGCATTACAGGGTACAGCTTATTGGTGGTATCTTACTCCATCAGGGGCGTATTCCTGAAATGAGAACTGGTGAAGGTAAGACTCTTGTATCTACATTGCCAGCTTATCTGAATGCTCTTGAAGGTAAGGGTGTGCATGTAGTTACTGTAAATGAGTATCTTGCAAAAAGAGATGCAGAGTGGATGGGTGCTGTTCACAGATTTTTAGGTCTTACTGTTGGTGTTGTTCTTAACGCATACAACAAGGATGAAAGAAGAGCAGCTTATGCATGCGATATTACTTATGTTACAAACAATGAATTAGGTTTCGATTACCTTAGAGATAATATGGTTATCTATAAGGAGCAATTGGTTTTAAGAGACCTGCACTACGCTATTGTAGATGAGGTTGACTCTGTTCTTATTGATGAGGCAAGAACTCCTCTTATTATTTCAGGTCAGAGTGGCAAGTCCACAGAACTTTACAAAATGTGTGACTTCATAGCAAGACGTATGAAGAGGGGAACAGCATCTATGGAGATTCGTAAGATGGATGCTATCCTTGGTAATGCGCCTGAGGAAGATGGTGATTACCTTGTAGATGAAAAGGATAAGCAGGTTGTTCTTACTGCTCAAGGTATAAGAGAAGTTGAGCAATTCTTCCATATTGAGAACTACTCAGATGCTGAGAACATTGATATTCAGCACAATATGATTATGGCTCTTAAGGCACATGCTCTTATGTTCAAGGATAAGGACTATGTTGTTCAGGATGAGCAGGTTCTTATTGTAGATGAGTTTACAGGACGTATTATGCCAGGTAGAAGATTTTCTGATGGTCTCCACCAGGCTATTGAAGCAAAAGAAAATGTTAAGGTTAGAAGAGAGAGTAAGACTCTTGCAACTATAACTTTCCAGAACTTCTTTAATAAGTACAAGAAAAAGGCTGGTATGACAGGTACAGCCCTCACTGAGGATATTGAGTTTAAAGAGATTTATGGCATGGATGTAGTAGTTGTTCCTACAAATCTGCCAGTACAAAGAATAGATCATGATGATGCCGTATTTAAGACTAAGAAGGAAAAGATTGACGCTATAGTTAGATCTATTCAGGAGTCTAACGAAAAGGGTCAGCCGGTTCTTGTTGGTACGATTACTATTGAGTCTTCAGAAGAATTGAGCAAGATACTTTCAAAGAAGGGTATTCGCCACAATGTCCTCAATGCAAAGTTCCACGAGCAGGAGGCGGAGATTATTGCTCAGGCAGGTCAAAAGGGTGCTGTAACAATAGCAACCAATATGGCAGGCCGTGGTACGGATATTAAGCTAGGAGAAGGTGTTGCTGATCTTGGAGGACTTAAGATTATCGGTACTGAGAGACATGAATCACGAAGAATTGATAACCAGCTTCGTGGTCGTTCAGGTCGTCAGGGAGATCCGGGAGAATCAAAGTTCTATCTTTCTTTGGATGATGAGCTTATGATGCTTTTTGGTTCTGAGAGAGTAAAGGCGGTATATGATGCTTTAAGAATTCCAGAAGGCGAGGAGATTCAGCACAAGACTATAACCAGCTTTGTTGAAAAGGCTCAGAGAAAGATAGAGACTAATAACTTTGGTATCAGAAAGAGCCTTATGGAGTATGATGAGGTAAATAACGATCAGCGTGAAGTTATCTATGCAGAGAGAAGAAAGGTTCTCAACGGAGAGAACATGAGAGATGTAGTATTCAAGATGGTTTTGGATACTGTAGAGATATATATTGATAAGCACTGCTCACCAGAACTTCCACCAGATGAGTGGGAGATTGAGGAGCTTAACAAGACACTCATTCCTATCGTACCTTTTGAAAAGATTGAACTCACTGAAGATGAACTCCAGTCAGGAAACATAAAGGCATTTAAGCAAAGACTTAAAGAAGAGGCTGCTAAGATATATGAAGCAAAGGAAGCAGAATTCCCAGAGACAGAGCATATTAGAGAGGTAGAGCGAGTTATTCTTCTTAGAGTTATTGACAAGAAGTGGATGACACATATTGATGATATGACTCAGTTAAGACAGGGTATTACTCTTCAGGCTTATGGTAGCCGTAACCCTGTTGTAGAGTATAAGTTCGCAGGCTATGATATGTTCAATGCTATGAAGGATGCTATTCGTGAGGATACTGCAAAGATGGTTCTTCATGTTAAGATTCAGCAAAAGGTTGAGAGAGAAGAGCTTGTAAAGGTGACAGGAACTAATAGAGATGCAACTGCAAATAAGGGTCCTGTAAAGAGAGATAGTGCAAAGATTGGACGTAACGATCCATGTCCATGTGGCTCTGGCAAAAAATATAAAATGTGTTGTGGCAGATAATATGCATAACATAGTTAAGCCACATATGTTGCTAGCAACAAAATGTATATAATATTTAGAAGTAGGTGAAAAAAGTGATTGAACTGGATCAGTTTAGATTCAATTTAAATGAATACAGAACACCACTTAATGAAGTGAGGGATTCACTTTGACATCTCTGGAAAAGAGATGCAGATAGAACTTTTAGAGGGCAAGCTGGAACAACCAGGATTTTGGGATCAGGTTGAAGAAAGTCAGCGAGTTATGAAAGAACTAAAAAGTCTCAAGGGGACCATTGAAGAGTATGACAGTATTGCGTCTTCCTTTGAAGACATAG
This sequence comes from Lachnospiraceae bacterium, assembly GCA_015057515.1. Classification (GTDB taxonomy): domain Bacteria; phylum Bacillota; class Clostridia; order Lachnospirales; family Lachnospiraceae; genus Coprococcus_C. Next base: position 12,018 of record SVED01000009.1, on the reverse strand, counting down.
AAACCCTTATTGAAATGGCGGAGGAAGAGCAGGATGAAAGCCTGATCGAAGAGATAAAGGATGAATTAACTTCCTTCAAAACTTCTTTTGAAACGTTTCGTATACGTACCCTTTTATCAGGGGAATTTGATGCAAATAATGCAGTTATTACCATACATGCCGGTGCAGGAGGTACTGAGTCCTGCGATTGGGCAAGTATGTTATATAGAATGTACACCAGATGGGCAGATAAGAAGGGCTATTCTGTAGAGGTTATGGATTACCTTGATGGTGAAGAAGCGGGTATCAAGTCAGTCACATTTCAGGTGAATGGTGAAAATGCCTACGGATATTTAAAATCCGAAAAAGGCGTCCACAGACTTGTTCGTATTTCTCCTTTCAATGCTGCTGGCAAGAGGCAGACATCTTTTGCTTCTTTGGATGTTATGCCAGAGTTGGATGATAACATACAGGTGGACATTAATGAAGAGGATTTAAAGATTGACACTTATCGTTCCAGTGGAGCTGGTGGTCAGCACGTCAACAAGACAGAGTCTGCCATTCGTATAACGCACATACCAACTGGCGTTGTGGTGCAGTGTCAGAACGAAAGATCTCAGCACAGCAACAAGGACAAGGCTATGAAGATGCTTATGTCCAAACTGTACTTACTTAAGAAGCAAGAAAATCTTGACAAGATATCCGATATTCGTGGAGAGGTAACGGAGAATGGATTTGGAAGTCAGATACGTTCTTATGTTTTACAACCATATACTATGGTTAAGGATCACAGAACTAATCAAGAGGTTGGTAATGCTGATTCTGTGTTGGATGGGGATATTAATCCATTTATCAATGCATACCTAAAGTGGATTAACACAAATAAAGAAGAGGAGTGATATTATGGCAGAGACTAAGTATATAATATTTTTATTAGGTGACCAGAAGTTCAGTATGAAGCTTGCCAAGATTAATGGTATTGAGTACATATATAATGTTGTGCCTGTTCCAATGGGTTCTGACTGTATCAAGGGTATCATTCATCTTCGTAACAACATTGTCCCAATATACAATCTGAAAGGGCAATTTGGTATTGATATAGATGCAGAGAATGCTAATCCACAGATGCTTATATGTGAAACCAGAGGCATGAAGATGGGCATTGAGGTTGATGATGTTTTAGGTATTATTCCGGTTCCTGAGGAGGACATCAAAAAGGTTCCAAACCTCTGTAGAAATGATGATACAGGATATTTGGAAAACATTATAAAGGTAACACTTCCTGAAACGGGAGAAACGGATATAATGATTGCTGTAAATGTGGACAAATTAATGTCGGATAACGAGTTTGACAGTGTTCAAGAAGCGTTGGAAAAATCAACTGACGAATAATATACAAGAGGAGAGGGCTTAAGATATGATTAATGTAGCAGTACTAGGATACGGCACTGTAGGTTCCGGTGTTGTAGAGGTTATAAACCGAAACCAGAATATAGTTAGTAAGAGAGCGGGTCAGGACATTAAGGTGAAATATGTTCTTGATTTAAGAGATTTCCCAGGAGACCCTGTGGAGGAGATACTTGTTCACGATTACAATATTATTGTAAATGACCCTGAGGTTGATATAGTTGTTGAGGTTATGGGTGGAGTTAATCCTGCCTATAGCTTTGTAAAGAGTGCCCTTGAGGCGGGCAAGAGCGTTGCAACTTCTAACAAGGAGCTTGTGGCAGTTCACGGCGCAGAGCTTCTTGCAGTAGCAAAGGCAAACAACGTAAACTTCCTTTTTGAAGCCAGCGTTGGTGGCGGTATTCCTATTATCAGATCTATTATCAGATCTCTTACAGCAGATGATATTACAGAGATCACAGGTATTTTAAACGGAACTACTAATTACATCTTATCAAAAATGTCAGACGAGGGCTCAGACTTTGAGTCAGTACTTAAGATTGCTCAGGAGAAAGGTTATGCGGAGCGCAATCCTGAGGCTGATGTTGAGGGTTACGATGCCTGTCGTAAGATTGCCATTCTTACGTCTTTGGTATGTGGTAAGCAGGTAAATTACGAGGATATTTATACAGAGGGTATTACTAAGATTACAGACATAGATATTAAATATGCTAAGGCTATGGATTGTACAATCAAGCTTTTTGGTACTACTAAGTTTGAAGGGGACAAGATATACTCAATGGTTGCACCATTTATTATTCCTACAAATCATGTTCTTGGCAATGTAAATGACGTATTTAATGGCGTATTTATGCATGGAAATATGCTTGGAGACACTATGTTTTATGGCAAGGGTGCAGGTAAGCTTCCTACTGCCAGCGCAGTTGTTTCTGATGTGGTTGATGAAGCAAAACATATGGGAAGGAATATAATGACTATATGGGAGCAGGATAAGATGGAGCTTGCAGATATCCTTGATTTTCAGTGTAAGTTCTTTGCACGTGTAAAATCAACTAAGGAAGAAGTTGAGGCGTGCTTTGGCAATGTAACTTATTTGGAAATCCCTGAGGCTTCAGATGAGATAGCTTTTCTTACAGATAAGATTAGTGAAAAAGATTTCCAGGAGAAGATTAAAAATCTTGACTTAATTTATAGAATTAGAACTACATTATAATTACTAGATAGTTTTGACGGAGGATATAGCAATGAAATATGTTATAGTTCTTGGAGATGGTATGGCAGATTACCCAATAGAAGAAATAGGTGGTAAAACACCCCTTGAGTATGCCAACACACCAGTTCTTGACAAGTTAGCTCCAATTTCGGAGATAGGCTTGGTGCACACTATTCCAGAGGGTATGAGTCCGGGAAGTGACACTGCAAACCTTTCTGTTATTGGATATGATCCTAAAATTTATTATTCAGGTCGTTCACCTCTTGAGGCATTAAGCATCGGAGTTGATATGGAAAGTACAGATATTTCCTTTAGATGTAACATTGTTACACTTAGCGAAGAGGAGGAAGAGTACGAGAAAAAGACTATTATCGATCACAGTTCCAGTGAGATATCTACAGAGGATGCAGCAGTGCTTCTTCAAGCAGTTAGAGAGGCTTTGGAGGATGATGAGTATAAATACTATGTAGGAACCAGCTACAGACACCTTACCATATGGAAAAACGGAAAAGTGTTGCCACTTACACCTCCTCATGATATACTCACAAAGGTTATTGGGGAATACTTGCCGGAGGATGCAAGACTTCGTGATATGATGAAGAAGAGCTATGACATATTGGCTAACCACCCAATTAACATACAGAGAAAGAAAGAAGGCTTAAACCCAGCCAATTCAATTTGGTTTTGGGGAGCTGGAACAAGACCAGCCCTTTCTTCATTCCAGGAGAAGAACAAGAAGACTGGTGTTATGATTTCTGCGGTAGATTTGCTTAAGGGTATTGCGGTAGGAGCAGGTCTTACCAACGTAGAGGTTGAGGGTGCCAATGGCGGACTTCATACTAACTATGAAGGTAAAGCCAAGGCAGCAGTCAAGGCATTGCTTGAGGATGGATATGATTTCGCATACATTCATGTTGAGGCACCAGATGAGATGGGGCATCAGGGTAGTATGGAAAGAAAGATTCAGGCCATCGAGAACCTTGATGAAAAAGTTATTAAAATTGTAGTAGATGCCTTTGAGAAGGCGGGAGAGGATGTTAGAATTTTAGTTCTTCCAGACCACCCAACTCCAATTGTACTTAGAACACATTCAAGTGAGCCTGTTCCATATCTTTTGTATGATAGTTCAGACCATAAGGAATCTGTTTTAAAATATAACGAAAAGGACGCAAAGGCGGGAGGAATATATATTCCTGAGGGTCACACCATTATTGACCACCTTTTCGAGAAATAATTCATATATAACTTATTAGGAGGAAGACATGCTGATAGTTAAGAAGTTTGGCGGTACTTCAGTAGCCAACAAAGAAAGAATATTTAATGTTGCCAAAAGATGTATTGAGGATTATCAACAGGGACATGACGTAGTGGTTGTTTTATCTGCTATGGGTAAGTATACTGATGAACTCATTGATATGGCAAAGGACATTAACGAGATACCACCTAAAAGAGAGATGGATATGCTTTTTACCATCGGTGAGCAGATGTCTGTATCACTTATGGCTATGGCTATGAACAAGTTAGGTGTTCCAGCTATTTCTCTCAACGCATTCCAGGTTGCTATGCATTCTACATCTGTTTATGGAAATGCAAGACTCAAAAGAATCGATAGCGAGAGAATTAGACATGAGCTTGAGCAAAGAAAGATAGTAATCGTAACAGGATTCCAGGGTATCAACAAGTATGATGATTATACTACCCTTGGCCGTGGTGGTTCTGATACAACAGCAGTTGCTCTTGCAGCGGCTTTACACGCAGATAAGTGCGAAATATACACTGATGTTGATGGTGTATATACAGCAGACCCACGTAAGGTGCCTAATGCACGTAAGCTTGATCAGGTAACTTACGATGAGATGCTTGAGCTTGCTACACTTGGAGCAGGAGTTCTTCACAATCGTTCAGTTGAGCTTGCTAAGAAGTACGGAGTTAGAATGGTTGTGCGTTCAAGTTTAAATACGTCAGAAGGAACAGTAGTTAGAGGAGGAAGTAAAATGGAAAAGATGCTTGTTAGTGGTGTTGCAGGAGATGCAGATACAGCAAGAGTTGCTATAGTAGGATTAAAGGATGAGCCAGGTGTTGCATTTAAGTTATTCAACAGCCTTGCTAAGCACAATGTTAATGTAGATATGATTCTTCAGTCTGTTGGCAGAAAGGGAACTAAGGACATCAGCTTCACAACTAGTGAGGAGAATGCAGATGAGGCTGCAAAGGTTATTAACGAGAACTTCCAGGAGTTTGAGAGCCTTGATGTAGATAAGAAGGTGGCAAAGGTTTCTATCGTTGGCGCTGGTATGCAGTCAAATGCGGGTGTTGCTGCGAAGATGTTTGAGGCACTCTACGATGAGAACATTAACATCAGAATGATTTCAACATCAGAAATCAGAGTTACAGTGCTCATTAACGAGGACAATATGGAGAGAGCTATGTCAGCAATTCACGATAAGTTCGACCTTGGAACTCGCTAATATGTATTAGGCTTTAAGCTACTTATGTTATGTCCGGAGAACTTGTGGTTTTCCGGACTTGTTATTAGGAGATGTTATACTATGAAAAGAAGTGATTACATAACCTGGGATCAGTATTTTATGGGAATTGCTATTATGTCTGCCCAAAGAAGTAAAGATCCTGGAACTCAGGTTGGTGCTTGTATTGTAAATGAGGACAACCGAATATTGTCGGTGGGTTATAATGGTATGCCGGCAGGATGTGACGATGATGTTATGCCATGGAACAGAGAGGGCGCCAATCTGGAAAGCAAATACTTTTATGTTTGCCATGCTGAGTTAAATGCAATTCTTAATTATAGAGGAGGAGCCTCTCTTAAGGGTGCCAGATGCTACTGTACACTTTTTCCTTGCAATGAGTGTGCTAAAGCTATTATACAGAGTGGTATATCTGAGGTCATATACTTGTCTGACAAATATAGAGATACAGATAGTACAATAGCATCTAAGCAAATGTTTGATATGGCAGGAGTTAAATATACTGCCTATGAAATTCAGCACAAAATGATTGAGTTTGAGTTATAGTTTGAAAAGAGGTATTTAAAATGACTGCAGCTAAAACTAAAACAGTTAAAATGAATTTTAAAGCGTTGTACAGCTATGTAATAAATACAAATTACAGAAGTCCTGCGGGTATAGTGGGTCTTCTTGTCAGTATAATATGTCTTGGCCTTTTGATTGCATTTTGGAGCAAGGTGGGACGAGGATACAAAATCATGCTACTTTTGGTAGGATTAACATTTACAGTTATTAATCCTCTTATGCTGGCGTGGCAGACTTTTAAACAGCTAAAGCTCAGTCCATCCTACAGAAAACCATTGAATTTTACGTTTACAGATGATGGTATTACAGTGTCCCAGGAGGATGTATCTCAGGACATTTCTTGGGATAAGGTTTGCAGAATAATGATGACTGGTAGTATGATTGCAATATATACTGGTAGAATGCATGCTTTTGTTATTCCTCTCTCTCAGCTTGGAGAGGACAGAAGTAAAATCATTTCGTCAGTGGTACAATTTACTATGCAATATAAGCCACGTTTAAGTGGCAATCTGAAGGAGTATCAGAGTGGAAAAGGAATTTAAAGAAAGCTTTAAGGCAGAGGATACATTTAATATTGGTAAAACTATTGCCAGTCAGGCAAAACCGGGAGAGGTGTATTGTCTTTATGGAGATTTAGGGACTGGCAAGACTGTATTTTCTCAGGGGTTTGGAGCAGGACTTGGTATAATTGAACCTATAAGCAGTCCAACATTTACTATCCTTAAAGAGTACCATGAGGGAAGGTTGCCATTTTATCATTTTGATGTATATAGAATCGGCAGCGAGGATGAGATGGAGGAGATAGGTTATTACGATATAATTGGTGGTGATGGGGTTTGTCTCATAGAGTGGGCAGAACTCATCAAAGATATTTTGCCGTTTGATTGCAACAAGGTTACTATAAATAAAGATACCGAAAAAGGCTTCGATTATAGAAGCATAGTTATTGAGAGGGCTTAGTATGAAGATTTTAGGAGTAGACAGTTCAGGAATGGTTGCCAGTGTAGCCTTAATTCAGGATGATATACTGGTGGCAGAATATTCTGTTAATTACAAAAAGACACATTCCCAGACACTTATGCCTATGTTAGACGAGATTCTTCGTATGACAGAACAGGATTTGTCTGAGATTAATGCAATAGCAATTGCGGCAGGACCAGGTTCATTTACAGGATTAAGAATAGGCTCTGCTACAGTTAAGGGATTGGGACTTGCTTTGGACAAGCCGATTATTTCTGTTCCGACTTGTCATGCTCTTGCGTATAATCTATGGGGAGTGGATGGACTTATATGTCCAATTATGGATGCCAGACGTAATCAGGTATATACAGGAGTTTATCAATTCGCACATGGAGGCCTAAATGTAGTTCGTGATCAGGATGCTATGGATATCAAGGAATTAATAGGTGTCTTAAATGCTTTGAATAAGCCGGTTACATTTACAGGTGATGGTATTCCGGTGTTTGAGGAAGCTATAAAGGAAGGTATGGAAGTGGAGTTTCAGTTTGCACCTGCACATATGAACAGGCAAAGAGCAGCGGCAGTAGCTACTTTAGGCGGGGTATATTTTCGTCAGGGTATTATGGAGATGGCGTCAGAACATAGTCCTATATACCTTAGAAAATCTCAGGCTGAGCGTGAAAGAGAAGAAAGAATGGAAAACACAAATAAATAGAGTCTAATATAAAAAGGTTTGTTTAATATACTGTTTAGGGATTGATGTTATGTTATTAAAGGATATGGTTAACCAAATAGCTGCTTTGGAGGCATCCACATTTTCGGATGCATGGAGTAAAGAAAGTCTGATGGATACCTTGGATAAGGACTACAATATAATTTTTTTCATGTGTACATATGAGGGTATTTCCAGAATATATCGAATTAAAAAAAACCAAGATGTCCTTTGCTATGAAAAGACATCAGATGAGAATTGGAATCTGAGGGTGTTTGATTATAAAGATATTTCCCAGGAAGGTACATCATGTGATCAGGTGAAAAGTTGGGGCATTGAAGGATACATAGTAGCTAATCTTATATGTGATGAGACAGAACTTTTGAGAATTGCAGTAGATGAAACAAAGAGAGGAAAAGGAATTGGCTCTACTCTGATGGAGTTTTATTTAAATGATGTAAGTGACGAATGTGAAAAAGCATTTTTGGAAGTAAGGGCATCTAACCAAGGGGCACGAGGTCTATACGAAAATATAGGTTATCAGGAAATTTCAAAAAGAACAGCCTACTATAACAATCCCATAGAGGATGGAATTATTTACCAATATGACTTTTTATAAAATATGTCATAATATGGCTGTTTTAGTATTATTTTAGCATTTATTCTCCCGGACACATTTATTATAATTGTAAAAGAATATATTTGGAGGATACGCTATGAAAAATACAATAATATGCAATAAATGTAAAAAAGAACTGCCTATGGAACGAGGAATTACAAAGGCGGATTTTATAGAGATAAACAAAAAGTGGGGATATTTCTCTAAAAAAGATGGCAAGACCTGCCGATTTATTTTGTGTGAGTCATGTAGTGATGAGCTTATAAGCAGTCTTGCAATCCCTGCGGAGATAAAGGACACTACAGAGCTTTTATAATTTAGAAAGAGGAAAAAATATGCTGGATATATGTTTGCTTGGAACGGGTGGAATGTTGCCACTTCCGTACAGAGCTCTTACTTCCCTTATGGTTAGACATAATGGAAGCAACTTGTTAATAGATTGTGGCGAGGGAACGCAGAACCAAATTAGAATTCAGGGCTGGAGCTTTAAGCCTCTGGATGTTATTTGTATTACCCATTTTCATGCAGATCATATCAGTGGACTTCCAGGACTTCTCCTTACAATGGGAAATGCAGATAGAACAGAGCCTCTTACCATGATAGGTCCAAAGGGGTTGGCAAAGGTAGTTAATTCTCTTCGTATCATTGCCCCAGAATTGCCCTTTGACATTAAATTTATAGAATTGGAAAATGATTTCGAAACAATAGATATATGTGGGCTTCGGTTAGAGGCGTTCAGAGTTAATCACAGAGTCACTTGCTATGGCTACAACCTAGTGCTTGATAGGGCAGGTAGGTTTGATGCTGAAAAAGCAAAAGGTTTAGGTTTGCCGGTAAAGTATTGGAGTCTGCTTCAAAAAGGTGAATCGATTGTCTACGAGGATAAGGAATACACCAGTGATATGGTTATGGGACAGGCCAGAAAGGGTATAAAGGTCACTTACTGTACAGATACCAGACCTACAGATAGCATAGTTTCAAATGCAAAGGAAGCGGATCTTTTCATATGCGAGGGTATGTATGGGGAGGATGACAAGCTTGCCAACGCAAAAGAGCATAAGCATATGACTATGATGGAAGCTGCCGAGCTTGCCCAAAAAGCTGATGTAGGTGAAATGTGGCTCACACATTATAGTCCTGCTACGGCAAGACCTTATGATTTTTATGACAAAGTAAAAAATATATTTCCTAGAACACGTATGGGAAAAGACCTTATGAATGTAGAACTCAAGTTTCAAGATTGATTATGAAAGGAGGATTTATATGGAAGATAATAATAAAAAAGAAACCTCGTCGGCCAAAACATTAATAATAGCAATTATAATGGTTATTATAGTGTTGTTTTATTTTAATCATTTAAGTAACAAATCCTCTGAGAAGAGAACCGAAAAAGCTGAAACAGAGTTGGAACTTTTATCGGCTTATGATATGTTAGGAGAGTATCCGAAAACACCTAGAGATGTAGTTAAGCTACACTGTAGATATTTTAAAATGTTTTATGGTGAGAGTCTTTCTGATGATGAGTTGGTAATACTAAATGAGCAGGTTAGATATCTTTATTCCAGTGATCTTATGATGCTGAACGATGAAAATACTAACTTAAAGGCGTTAAAGAAAAATATTGAAAAAATGAAAAAAGAGGGTTACACATATAAAAGCTATGAGTTGCCTGAGGCTAGTCAGATAATATATTATACACAGGATGGTGTAGAAATGGCTACCTTGGAGGTGACAGTAACTGTTGATATGGAAGATTCTATGGGATATATGTACATACAATATGTATTGGTCAAGGAGTTTGACCAGTGGAAGATAAAAGCTTGGGGAGATTCCCGAATAGGAGAATAGTTGGAGAAAAATATGAGTACAACAATACTTGCAATTGAATCATCCTGTGATGAAACAGCAGCGGCTGTAGTGGTGGATGGTAGAACAGTAAAATCAAATATAATATATTCTCAGATTGAGTTGCACAAATTGTATGGGGGCGTGGTTCCAGAGATAGCCTCCAGAAAGCATGTAGAAAAAATCAATCAGGTCATCCAATCTGCCATAGATGAGGCACAGGTCACCTGGGATGATATAGATGGTGTAGCGGTTACATATGGGCCGGGACTTGTGGGAGCTTTACTTGTAGGTGTAAGTGCAGCAAAGGCACTGGCATATGCAAAGAAAAAGCCTCTTATTGGTGTTCATCATATAGAGGGACATATTGCTGCGAATTACATCGAGCACGAAGAATTAAAACCACCTTTTATGTGTATGGTTGCATCTGGTGGGCACTCTCATCTTGTGTATGTAAAGGATTATAATCAGTTCGAGATAGTGGGAAGAACCAGAGATGATGCGGCAGGTGAAGCCTTTGACAAGGTAGCAAGAGCCATAGGTCTTGGGTATCCAGGAGGACCAAAGGTAGATAAGCTTGCAAAAGAAGGTAATGCTGATGCCATACATTTTCCAAGGGCATTTATGGAAGATGCACCATACGATTTTTCTTTTAGTGGACTTAAGTCTGCTGTGCTTAACTATTTAAACGGTTGTGAAATGAAGGGCATAGAGATAAACAAGGCGGACGTGGCGGCATCATTTCAGCAGGCTGTTACAGATGTGCTTACAGATAATTCCGTTAGAGCTGCAAAGGATTATGGATGTGTAAGGCTTGCTTTGGCAGGTGGTGTTGCATCAAATAGCTCTCTCAGGCAAAGCTTGATTGATAGATGCAAGGAAGAAGGAATAGAGTTTTATTATCCTTCGCCAGTATACTGTACAGATAATGCGGCTATGATTGGTGTAGCAGGTTATTATGAGTTTATAAATGGAACAAGGCACGATTTAAGCTTAAATGCAGTACCTAATCTTAGGATTGGGGAGAGATGATTTGGGCTGTTATTGTACAATGAGGTAGTGAAATGGCGATTGCAATAGTTTTGGCCGGTGGAAGCGGAAGTCGCATGAATTCAGATGTGGCAAAACAATATATTATGTTAAAAGGTAAGGAGATATTATATTATTCTCTTAAAACGTTTCAGGATAGTGACTGTATTAGTGATATTATATTAGTTGCGAGACCGGAGGATATGGAATACTGCAAAAGTAACATTGTAGAAAAGTACGGTATTACCAAGGTAAGTAAAATATGCTCTGGTGGTAAAGAAAGATACAACTCTGTGTACAATGGATTATGCTGTGTGGAAGAACTGTCTAAGGATATCGAACATGAGGTGGTTTTGGTGCATGACGGAGCCAGACCGTTTATAACACAGGAAATGATAAAGAGTTCTGTTGATAATATGATATTTGGAAGTGCATGTACAGTAGGAGTTCCCGTAAAGGATACTATTAAGGTGGTATGGGAGTTTAATGGAGAACTCTTCGGCAAGGAAACACCTGACAGAAATACTCTGTATCAGATTCAGACCCCACAGACCTTTAGATATAAGCTAATCAGGATGGCTTATGAGAGGATGTTGAGTGACGAAAACCACAATATAACGGATGATACAATGATAGTGGAACAATATGCGGGAATGTGTTGCAAAATTATTTTAGGAAGCTATGAAAACATCAAAATTACTACACCTGAAGACTTGGAATTTGCCGAAAAAATAGTCGAAAAAAATCTTTAAATTTTTTAATAAAATAGGTTGACAATGACTACATATTTTGTTAAGATAACAAAGTCGCTGACGTTTACGGCGACTTTTAAATATGCGTAAATAGCTTGTTATGGAGAGGTATCGAAGTGGTCATAACGAGGCGGTCTTGAAAACCGTTTGTCCGAAAGGGCGCGAGGGTTCGAATCCCTCTCTCTCCGCTAGCACATAGTGCTAATATGGTTCAAACGCTTGTGAGGAGAAGTACCCAAGCGGTTGAAGGGGCTCCCCTGGAAAGGGAGTAGGTCGTTAATAGCGGCGCGAGGGTTCAAATCCCTCCTTCTCCGTTATATTTCTCAACAGTTTGAATCAAGAACCTTTGACAAATTAATAACATGTTAACCCTGAAAATTCTTTAAGAGATTTTCAAAAGATTTTAATAAAATCTTACATTCAACAGAATGGAAACACAAACAGTAAAACAG
>SVED01000086.1 GCA_015057515.1 Lachnospiraceae bacterium | reverse complement strand
TATCTTTATTAACTGGTTTAGATATTCTTCATCCCATCCTTCAAATATTTTTAAATCCGATATTTGAGTCTCATCATTTACACCGAACACCATATCTCTATCAGTATATCCATGAATATGATACACATTACCAATACTATTTGAATACAATGTATTAGCATAGCTTCTCTTTCCTAATATGTCTTTAGTACTTTTAATAGGGTTAACACACCTATCTAAAGTCATAGTATAATTAAATGAGATAAAATTAAATATAATTCCTCCACCTATTTTATTCACTATTGCATTGATTGTTTCTTTTTCGGCTTCTCTAAATCCACCTAGCCAGTTTGTAATAGCGCTAAGAAATGAAGTTGTTGCTAATTTTCTTATTTTTGCATCATCTATTCTTTTTTCCTGACTTTTTAGATACATTGTAAGATTAGTGCAAAAATCCTCATAACATTGATAAAATTCTTCTGCCGAATATTTTTCTTTCCCAAATCGCTCTGTAGTTTTTCCAAATGCCACTTCCGCTGAAGACCATAATTCTTCATCAGCAAGAACATCTTCTTTAAACCACTTAATTAAATCAGTATCTTTTGTATTGTTCTGTTTGTATTCTTTCAAAAATGCTGAATAAGTTGTTCGCAACCCTATATTAATATCAAAACCATTACCTATAATAAAAGTAATATTCATATGTACCTTTCCCCTTTTCTTATATCAAATCAACACAATTTATACTTATATCTATTTTTTTATTACACAATACCCTCAACAATCTTCTTTTGAAGTTCTAAATATGTACATTAATTATATTTCGTGCTTTAAGTTACCATTTGAGAACGTCTTCGATATATCATCAAGCACGAATAGCGTTACTCTCTCTATGCTCATTTGCATCCTCCTTTTGTAAACCTCTATTATCATTATAATATACAAAAATCGACAAATCAATTTCATATATTCATTAGGGTGACTTCCCAAATAATGGCGACCGATTGTTATCCACAATCGGTCGCCATTATTACTTTTACACATAGCCCTCTTTTTTCTACTAAATCCACACACAACATTTTTATAATTTATTCAATGTTTTAGGTTAATTTACTAGGCACATATATTTTTGTTTCCAACAAATAATTGTATTTCAAAAATCTCCAAAAACTATTTATTACCCTTTGCACGATTGTGATTTATACATAACATCTCGCAGTTGCTTATGTCGGTCGAACCACCTTTAGACCATGCCGTAACATGATCTGCCTCCATCTGTTTAATGTCCCAAATTTTATTTGCATTTGCACTATGTCCCAAAGCACACAAATCTTTGAAAATTGGCAGCAAAATATTTTGTAAAATTGCTCCACTCCGGATCATCACAAGGACATAAAATTATCTTATCCTTGAAAATATTAGGATTATACTCTACATACGAATTAATTTCTGACTCAATATCCTCATAACGAGTATAAAACTCATCATTCTTTGCATTTTTTGCTGCACTAAGCTGATTATTTGGCATAATATCTACCTATTTTCACCTTCCTAAAGTTAATTAAGCGACTTATAGTCTTCAAATTGCTTCATATAGTGACATTATACAAATAATTGCACTCTCGTGCAATTATTTGCATAAAAAAACACATACAATATTGCATAGAGGTGCAATTTAATGAAAAATCAAGATAGTATAAATAGAGTAATACAAGTAAATGATATTAACATAGGAAACAACATTGCAATATTACGAAAATCTCTAAATATCAAACAAACAGACATGGTTACTAAGCTTCAACTCATCGGTATAGACATTTCAATCTATTCCTACAACCGAATCGAAAAAGGAACTCAAAATCCCACAGTATCTTTTTTGCTCGGTTGTTGCAATATTTTAGGCTGTGATATGAATAGAATTTTTCAATGCAATAAATAAAACCACGACTATCTGAAGCATAGTCGTGGTTTCAAATATCTCACATTATAACATTATCTTTTTTCTCGACTTCTAATCATACCTCTCCATCGTATTTTTTTGCTATAAGCACTAACAAATCATCTATATCCCATAATATCATAAGCTCTTTTCGTTCCTCCGCAAATTTACGAGCATCTCCTGTAAATTTTGAAGATGTTACAACAATAGATTAATTTATTCGCTCGGCGAATTGAACACCATACAAACATCTAACATATAACCCTTCCTTGGTATCTATTACCTTTTATTATACAACTAGTTTCACAAATACACAAAAACTCTCTATCCTCCCCTGCCCCTTCCGTGCAGTCAACCGCCAACGGCGAGTAAAAGATGCGGTACCCTTTAGGGTACCTGAGCATCTTTTACTCCAAGGCCATCACTAAGAAGTACGCCCTCACCCCAAGGTCAACAACCACCAGCCATCACCGCCGTAGGCGAGGAAAAGATATGCATCCCATTTGTGGGTGTCCAAGACAATACCTGCTGGTTTAGGGTGGTGACTATGCTAGTAAGGTAAGGTCAGGGTGGTAGGGTGCACACATAACAATTGTGTAAGAGGATTAGTTTTTCTTATGCCCGGCTCGACACACAGAGAGCACGCTGGCAAGGACGCTAGCGTAGCCTTCACATACAAGGATGTATGGTTGAAGGCGGCCCTCGTCACTAACCACTACCTTCCCCGGGTATTAGAAAAACAATCCGATGGAACACGTTATGTGCACCCTGCCACCCTGACCGAACCCTACCAAATCCCACCACCCTAAACCATCCCAAAACGCACTAAAGGGCACCCACCTAAGTGGATGCCCTAAACTGCTTTCCCTATATACTAAAGTGAAGCCTTAATCTGCTTATAAATACCCTCTGCATCAAGCTCATACTTCTTAAGAAGCTCCTTAGCTGGACCAGACTCACCAAATACATCCTTAACACCGATACGAGTAACCTTAGTAGGACACTTCTCAGCGAGAACCTCGGCAACTGCACTTCCAAGACCACCGATAATAGAATGCTCTTCAACAGTGAAAATATTGCCAGTAGCCTTAGCTGCTGCAACCACAATATCCTCGTCAAGAGGCTTGATAGTGTGGATATTGATAACCTGTGCACTGATGCCATCTGCCTCGAGCATCTCAGCTGCCTTAAGTGACTCAGAAACAGGAAGACCTGTAGCAATAATAGTAAGGTCATTACCCTTTCTTAACTCTACGCCCTTGCCAAGCTCAAACTTGTAAGAAGCCTCATCATTGATAGTTGGCACTGCAAGTCTACCGAAACGAAGGTAACAAGGACCATAATACTCGAAAGCTGCCTTCACAGCTGCGCGAGCCTCAACGTCGTCTGCTGGGTTAATAACAACCATACCTGGGATAGTACGCATAAGAGCGATATCCTCATTACACTGATGAGTAGCACCGTCCTCACCAACTGAAATACCAGCGTGAGTAGCACCAATCTTAACATTAAGTTTTGGATAACCAACTGCATTTCTAACCTGCTCAAAAGCACGACCAGCAGCAAACATAGCAAAAGAACTTGCAAATGGTACAAAGCCTGCTGTAGACATACCAGCAGCGATACCAACCATATTAGCCTCTGCAATACCACAATCAATGTGTCTATCTGGGAATGCATTTCTGAACTTAATAGTCTTAGTAGCCTCTGCAAGGTCAGCATCTAAAACCACAAGATTGTCATGTTCTTTACCAAGCTCAACTAACGCATTACCGTAGCTGTCTCTTGTTGCAATCATATCTCCTAACATAATGCGTCACCTGCCTTTCCAAGCTCCTCTATAGCAATAGCAAACTCCTCATCATTAGGAGCCTTTCCATGCCATCCAGCTTTGTTCTCCATAAATGAAACGCCCTTACCCTTAACAGTGTGAGCGATAATAGCTGTTGGCATACCCTTTGTTGCCTTTGCCTCAGCAAAAGCCTTATCTATCTCATCAAAATCATTACCATTAATATTAATAACATGGAAATTAAACGCCTTAAACTTCTCATCTATAGGATAAGGTGAACACACCTCGTCAACTGAACCATCAATCTGAAGGTTGTTATTGTCAACAATAACTACAAGATTGTCTAACTTGCGGTGGCCTGCAAACATAGCAGCCTCCCAAATCTGACCTTCCTGAATTTCACCGTCACCACATAAACAGTAAGTGCGGTAATCCTTACCACTCATCTTAGCTGCAAGAGCCATGCCAACTGCTGTTGAAAGACCCTGACCAAGAGAACCTGAAGACATATCCACACCTGGAATGTGCTTCATATCAGGATGGCCCTGAAGGTAAGAACCTGTATGTCTAAGAGTAAGTAAGTCCTCCACTGGGAAAAATCCTCTGTTAGCTAAAGTTGAATATAAACCTGGTGCAGTGTGACCCTTTGAGAGAACGAATCTGTCTCTGTTTTCATCCTTAGGATTAGCTGGGTCAATGTTCATCTCCTCAAAATAGAGATAAGTAAAAATATCTGCTGCTGAAAGAGAACCGCCTGGGTGTCCTGCCTTTGCACTGTGTACACCAGTCACGATGCCCTTACGAACCTCTACAGCCTTCTTTTGAAGCTCTAATTTGTTCATAGCTTTACCATGTCCTTTCGTTAAACTCCACTAAGTTTCCGCCTAGTGATATTCATAGCTTTTAACATTATACTACAACTTTCAAAAAATGCCTATACATTTTTTAAGGGGCTGTGGTAACAGCCCCTATTAAAATCATTTACGCTTCCTCGCCGAAAACAGCCAAGTAATCCTTCTGGAACTTCTCGATACCCTGTGAGGTAAGAGGATGCTTAGTCATCATCTCAATTACTGAGTATGGAACTGTAGCGATATCTGCACCTGCAAGAGCACAGTCAGTAACATGAATTGGGTTACGAACTGATGCACAGATAATCTCTGTTTCAAGCTGATAGTTTTCAAAAATAGTTACGATATCCTGAATAAGGTCAATACCTGTAGTTGAAATATCATCAAGTCTTCCAAGGAATGGTGAAACGTATGTTGCACCTGCTCTAGCTGCAAGAAGCGCCTGTGCTGCAGTGAAGATAAGAGTTACATTTGTCTTAATACCCTCAGCTGCAAGTACCTTAACTGCCTTAAGTCCCTCAACTGTCATAGGAATCTTAACTACCATATTAGGATGAATAGCTGCAATCTCTCTACCCTCTATAATCATAGTCTCTGCATCAGTAGTTGTAGCCTTAACCTCACCACTGATAGGACCATCAACGATAGTTGTAATCTCCTTGATTACCTCATTGAAATCTCTTCCTTCCTTTGCGATAAGGGATGGGTTTGTAGTAACACCACAGATAACTCCCATCTCATTTGCCTTTCTAATGTCATCAACATTAGCTGTATCTATAAAAAATTTCATGACCTACATCATCCTTTCTTTTGAAATTCATTTTAACTGTATATATGCCCAGATTCTATGACATCTATAACTAAAATCTAGCCAAGTGCTTCCATTACTTCTTTTCTGTAAGGAATTGATGGAACTGCACCCTCTCTAGTTACCGCAATAGATGAAGCTTTTGCACTCATCCTAAGAATATCTGGAATATCCATACCATCGATGATACCTGCTAAGAAATATCCTGTAAATGTATCTCCAGCAGCTGTTGTATCTACCGCCTCAACCTTAAATATTGGCTGATGGTATCTCACGTCTTTGTCTGCATAAATTGCGCCGTCGCCACCAAGAGTAAGAACTATCTTTGCATTTGGATAAAGTTCTACAACCTTTGCGATTATCTCGTCTGGTTCTGTAAGACCAGTAATCTGACCACCCTCTACCTCATTCATAAGGAAGTAGCTAATCTTGCTCATATCAACTGCATCAAGTCTCTCATTAAATGGAGATGGGTTAAGGGCTATCTGCATTCCCTTTTCGTAAGCTTTATCTACAATGTAAGGAATCATATTTACTTCATTTTGAAGAAGAAGTATATCCCCTGCCTCAAAATTTGCTATTACGCTGTCAACATACTCCTCAGTAAGCTTCTCATTGGTTCCACCGTAAAGGAGGATACAATTCTGAGCGCTCTTGTCTATCTGAATTATGGCGTGACCTGTTTTTCCCTCTACCTTCTGGATATAATCAGAATTAACACCATATTCTTTACAAGCCTCTATAAATGCCTGTCCATCCTTACCTATCATACCGCCATGGTATACATCTGCTCCAGCCTTAGCAAGTGCTATAGACTGGTTCATACCCTTACCACCAAGGAATATATTCATTCCATCAGTAGCCTGAGTTTCTCCAGGCTGCACGATGTGGTCTACGTTATATACATGGTCTAAATTCATAGAACCTATATTTAAAACCTTCATATACCTTATGCCTCCTATAGCATCTGATTACCTATCAGCATCCGGAGAGAAGTTTTCCTTCTCTCCGCCATGCCACATAATTACATATCATTGATTACTGTGCATTATCTATTGTTATAAGTGTTACCTCTACAGGAACCGAAGAAGGGATTGACTCACCATTAATAAGTTTTACAGCGTACTCTACAGAAGTATATCCGATAAGGTCTGGCTGCTGTGCTATTGTTGCTGCCATTCTTCCTTCCTTAATTGCTGCAATAGCGTCATCTGTTGCATCAAATCCAACTACTATTACATCCTTACCTGCACCTGAGATTGCTTCTAATGCACCGAGAGCCATCTCATCGTTTGCTGCAAATACTGCTTGTACATCTGGGTTAGCCTGAAGGATATTCTCCATAACTGTCATACCCTTTGTTCTATCAAAATCAGCCACCTGACTTGCTACTACATCAAGCTTTCCATCTGCAATATTGTGGAAACCTGTTCCTCTATCGATAGCTGCTGATGCTCCTGATGTTCCTTGAAGCTCTGCTACCTTAGCATCCTCACCCAACTCATCTACGATAAACTGAGTTGCAAGCTCTGCGCCAAGAACGTTATCTGATGCTATCTGACAATCTACTGTTACACCATTTACTACTCTATCTACTGAGATAACCTTTACACCCTGGTCAATTGCACTTTGTACTGCGCCTGCTACTGCATCTGAGTCAACTGGGTTTACAATAAGAACACTGATGTCCTTTGCTAAAAGATCTTCGATATCTGCTACCTGCTTAGTTACGTCATCACCTGCATCTACTACTGTAAGCTCTACACCTAACTCATCTGCTGCTTTCTTAGCTCCATCTGCAAGAGTTACAAAGAATGGATTGTTCTGAGTTGAGATTGATAAACCAATACCACCGTTTCCAACTACATCACTTGAACCTGTGCTTGCTGATGCATAAGTGTCAACATTTTCTGCTGTTACAAGTGTAACCTCTACTGGAATAGAAGCTGGGATTGTCTCACCCTCAATAAGCTTAACTCCGTTCTCTACTGCTGTGTAACCGATAAGCTCTGGCTGCTGTGCAATAGTTGCTGCCATTCTGCCTTCTCTGATTGCTGCAAGTGCATCATCTGTTGCATCAAAGCCAACTACCATTACATCCTTGCCTGCTCCTGAGATTGCCTCAAGTGCACCGAGTGCCATCTCATCATTTGCTGCAAATACTGCCTTTACATCTGGGTTTGCCTGAAGGATATTCTCCATAACTGACATACCCTTTGTTCTATCAAAATCAGCCACCTGACTTGCAACTACGTCTAACTTATCATCTGCAATGTTGTGGAAACCTGTTCCTCTGTCGATAGCTGCTGATGCTCCTGATGTTCCCTGAAGCTCTGCTACCTTAACATTTTCTCCTAATGTGTCTACAATATACTGTGTTGCAAGTTCTGCACCTGCCACGTTATCTGAGGCGATTTCACAATCTACTGTTACACCATTTACTACTCTATCTACTGAGATAACCTTAATACCCTGATCAATAGCACTCTGTACTGCACCTGCTACTGCATCTGAATCAACTGGATTTACAATGAGTACGCTGACGTCCTTTGCTATAAGGTCCTCGATATCCGCAACCTGCTTAGTTACG
>SVED01000008.1 GCA_015057515.1 Lachnospiraceae bacterium | reverse complement strand
AAGGGAGCAATAAACAGTTTTACAAAAGCCCTCGCAAAAGAGCTTGCCCCAAGCAATATTGCTGTAAATGCTATTGCCTTCGGTGCTATAGATACAGATATGAACAGCCACCTAACCCCAGAGGACCTGGATTCTCTCTCAGATGAGATTCCAGCCAATCGTCTGGGCACCGTTGATGAAGCTGCTCTCTGCATACAAAACCTGGCGGAGATGCCCGCCTATCTAACAGGCGAAGTAATCAAAATGGACGGCGGATGGATATAATCATATACCCAGATAAGAAAAAGGCTTAAACCCTACAGGTTTAAGCCTTTTATTTTTAAATTAATTTTCTTTCTTTATTGCCTTTAAAGCACTTGAAAGTTTGATTGGATTGCCGTATCTAAGGGTTGAATTACGGAATATCTTACCACCCATAATACCCATAAGTGCTACTGAACCATAGAGAATCACTGCTGAAAGGACTATCTCCCAAGTTGCAACTGAACCCATGGCAACACGGGCAAACATTGCACTATATGAACTAAATGGTATATATGAACAAATTACCATAGGCAAACCGTCTGGCTTTGAAATACCAAAGAGGGTAATAAAGTAAACAATCATAACAAACATCTGAGCTGTTCCTGCGGTCTTGTTAAGATCCTCAATCTTTGATACAAGGGCTCCAAGAGCTCCATAGAAGAAGGCATAGAATAAGAATCCGCCCACTCCGAATATTGCAAATGTAACAAGTACCTCTGATGGTATATCTAAGAACATACCCATCTCACTTGGCAAGTATTCCTCGTTTAAGCTGTATGAACCGAGAAGTGCTGTAGCAATAAGTCCAAACTGGAATATAGCTGCTATAACACCGGCAAACACCTTTCCAAAAAGCAAAGCTGTTGAAGATGTACTAGTAACAAGTATCTCAATAGAACGGTTACTCTTTTCGTTGGTAACACCTGATGCTATAGTTGTACCGTATGCGATGATAACCATGAACACAATGATTATCAACATATAGCAATACCAATAGTTCTGAGCTCCGTCCTTACCTAAAATGTTTTCATTAGCAGTAATCTCTGTATATTCAACTGCAAGATATTCGTCCAAATTCAAGCCGTGTTTCTCACAGTAATCCATCTTCACAACCATGCTCATGTAATCTTTAAAGGTCTCCATATCATAGTTGTACATACTCTTATTGAAAACATAAAAATCAAATTCTGTTACAGAGTTAATTACAAAACCTGCCTCAGCCTTCTCGCTCTTTACAAGGTCCTCAACCTCTTTTGCGCTCTCACAGGTTGTAAACTTAACATCGCTAAAATATGTCTGGAGAACCTCCATATTTCCAAGTTCCATTGGATCATAAATAGCCATATCTCGCATATCCTCTTCATTTACCTGTGACTCTTCCCCTGAATCTTCCTTTTCCTTGCCTTCATTTATCTTAGCAGGTATAAACATTGCTAAAGCTGCAACTATAGCCAAGAGAATAGTACATATCATATATGATTTGCTCTTGAAATAATTATCAAGTTCAAATTTAAGTATGGTCTTAAAATTCTTCATCTTACTTTCCTCCCTTTCCGAACAAGCCTTTTTTCTTAGGAGTTGCATCCTCTTCTACCGGTGTTTCCTCTACTACTTCTTCCTCTCCAACCTTTGATACAAATATGTCGTTAAGGGATGGCTCGTAAGCACCGAAAGTCTTTACATCAATCTGAAGTTCCTTCAACGCATCTAATACCTGCCACTGACTTACACCGTCATTCAAATCTACAACAACGTAATGCTTACTTACAAAAAGCACCTTCACCTTATCAGAAAGGTCATTCTCACATATTGATTTAACTTCTTCTAAGGAATAATTTGTAGCAGCTATAATCTTTCTGCCCTTTCCATACTGTTCCTTTATGTCATCAAGATGTCCCGAAAGAACTACTTCACCGTGATTGATGATAGCAATATCCTCACAGAATTCTTCTACGTAGCTCATCTGGTGACTGGAGAAAATAACTATTCTTCCCTCAGAAATAAGTTCCTGTATAACATCCTTAAGTATCTGGGAATTAACAGGGTCAAGTCCACTAAATGGTTCATCTAAAATAACAATCTCCGGCTCCCCAACTAAAGTAGCTGCCAGCTGTACCTTCTGCTGATTACCCTTTGACAAAGTCTCAAGTTTTCTGTCTGTGTACTCAGACACCTGAAGCTTCTCAAGCCACTTTTCAGTACTCTTAAGAGCCTGCTTCTTGTTCATGCCTCTGAGCATGGCAAGGTACATCATCTGCTCCTTTACTGTTTTCTTAGGATAAAGTCCTCTCTCCTCCGGAAGATATCCCACCTGACTTCCATCCGGTTTAAATTTCTTTCCATCAAGGAGTACCTCACCGGAATTTGCCCTAAATACATCCATAATAATTCTAATTGTTGTAGTCTTACCTGCACCATTACGTCCAAGAAGACCAAGGGCCTTACCACTCTCTACAGAAAAATTTATGCCGTGAAGTATTTCTTTTTCTTCAAAACTTTTTCTGATGTCTTTTAATTCTAACCTCATACCTTCTCCTCCTCTATACACATTAGGTTATTACTTATTGTTCCCAGAACAATTCGTCTAGGGTTTTATCTAAAGCTTTACATATAGCTATGCAAAGATTGATTGTAGGGTTATAGTCGCCTTTTTCTATGGCACTTATAGTCTGCCTTGATACATTACATTTTTCGGCCAAATCCTGCTGGGACATATCTAGTCCGGCCCTGGCTGCCTTAATTCTCAGGTTCTTCATAAAATCACCTACTCTTCCTTCTTATCAATAAACATCTTGATAAAAACAACCACCGCTGTAAGTAACATAGCTACGCCAGTTACTAAATTTAGACAGCTGTAGGTAAGCATGCCATTCTTAACAATAGTTCCACTAATTATACTGCTTATACCAATTGCCAGATTAAAAGCACTGATTAGAAAAAAACATATAATAATTTGTTTCCTCCTCTCATTGAGAGCAAAATAGGCGCCATTTAAAATGCAATACCATGCATAAACACATGCACCACATAGTGCCACAAAAAAGCACATTACACCAGCCTCTATGGGTATCCTATCATAGGCAATATCAAAAGCTCCATACAACATATTCCCGATAAGCATTGTGTAACATGCATACTTAAACCCTTTTCCACGAATAAGTTCCTGGCGCTCATCATATTTTCTCTTAAGTTTCTTGTCTCTGCTGGTAACAAACATCATCACCAGAACCAAGGCTACAGAAACAATAGTAACGCCAAGCACAAAGCCCAGAGCATGTTCTAAATTATTACTCATATATGTACCCTCCATCATATAATCTTTTTGTGTCTCATATATATTCTTTTTTCTTCCTCTGTGAAACCGATTATATGATCGTCCTTACGCAATGTCAAGTATATTTTACATTTTTCTTTTGTGAAATTACAAAAGGTCACTTATAGTTACCTTTTTGCCATCACTAAAAAACGGGCACCTAATTCGGTAAACTTTTCATTTACCTACTATTTTGTGGTCCACACCAGAACACTTCCCGCCAAAAATGGTATTCCAAAACCATATATTCCAATATGAATTAGGGTCCCTACCATAATTCGCTGGTACGCAAGAAGACTGATCCCCAGCTGCAACACTGCACATATTAAAAAGGTTTTAAGGATGAATCTTGTCATTTTGCGAAATCTAAATATTCTTAAAGCCTTCAGTGAAAGTGGCAGATACTTAAGCTTACCGTAAATACTTCCAATCGCCCCTTTTTCCTCATGAATTTTATAAGAGTGAATGTAAAATGTAGGGGGGATTGTTACGAACAATATCATCAATCCAAAAAACTCCATATAATCCGATACGTTAACATAGTTAAACGATTTTCCTTCACACATATATTCGTAGGGCAAAACAAAGAATATCATCTGTATAAAAGTAAACAGCACTATAACTATCTTGTAACCTATATCACTTACATCATATGTTCTGTAGGTTTTAAAAAAACTCTCTATAATACTTTGCTGATTTTCTATATATTCTTTTTCTTCCATCTATCCAAGCACCTCCAGACTTTCCCCGAACTCCACCAGTCGTCCTTCCTCCAGCACTCCCAGGTAGTCCATCTTTTGTTCCATTTCCGACTCTATATGAGAGGTCATCAAGACTGATGCACCCTCATCCTCTATAACCTTGTGAAGCATCCTGAAAAAGTCTATTCTAAACACGGGATCCATACCGGCAGTCACCTCATCCAAAAGATATATGGCCGGCTTATGTGCCATAGCAAATGCCATCTGAAACTTCATTCTCTCTCCTCTAGACATCTTGCTTAGGGTAAGCCCTCCAGCTACATTCATATCTTTCATAGCCTGCTTATATATGTCTCCATCAAAGTCCTTGTAGAACATAGACATAAGCTCCACATTCTGATCGCAGGTTCTATCCTCAAAAAATACATTTTCATCAGACACAAAACCTATTAAGTTACGCATATCCGCGTGATTT
Organism: Lachnospiraceae bacterium; assembly: GCA_015057515.1. Lineage (GTDB taxonomy): Bacteria > Bacillota > Clostridia > Lachnospirales > Lachnospiraceae > Coprococcus_C. The sequence continues at coordinate 43,298 of SVED01000008.1, read as the reverse complement.
TCCCGTATGTCCACCCCATCTATTTTGATGGTTCCTGTATATCTTTTCTTTCCATTCATAATGTAATCTATAAGGGTAGTCTTTCCTGCACCATTTACACCTGCCAGTCCCATAATATAACCCGCCGGAAGCGAAAAACTCACATTATCTAATTTAAATCTTCCTTTTTTTCCTGTTACGTTTACAAATTCTAACAACATATTTTCCCTCTACTATTTCTCCATCTATACCTTCCACCAAAAACAGCATTACAATTAATTGAACAATGCATCCACCATCTCTTTTATGTCATTTGCACAAAGTCCTGCCTGTTTAGCATCTGCGATTACCTCAGTCATTCTCTTCTCCAGCATAACAAGCTGCTTCTCCTTAAGATAATCCGTGTTATATTCGCAGACATAAAAGCCCTTTCCTGCTACTGAACGAATCAGCCCTTCCTTTTCAAGCTCCTCGTAAGCACGCTTAGTAGTTATTACACTGACATCCAAATCTCCCGCCAAAGCTCTGATAGAGGGCAAGGCTTCCCCTGCCACAAGTTCTCCGGTGACAATGGCATTTTTCAATTGATTGACAATCTGCTCATAGATTGCCAATGTACCCTGGGGTTGTATTACTATTTTCATATTTCACCTTTCCCTTACTTCGAATAGCTACGTTCGTAATCTATAGCCTCATTAATCCTCTTCTTCCAGTCTGTAACAACATATATAGTCATAAAAAAGGATAGGAGCACAGATAACAAGGCAAACTTCCATTCTACACTGGTACGTCCATTCTTTGTTCCATAAGTAATTTTGTATAACATAAGGTAGCTGATTATAGTAATCCATATAGTCTCTATAACCATCATTACTCCTCTCCACAAGTCAGAACCATTCGAACTTTTACCCATTCTTGAACTAATTATCGCAAACGTCATAAAGTTATACATCTGCAAGGCCCATACACTTATGTGCATTTCCCCAACTAACAATACGGGTGTAATACAAATTGCCCCAACAGCAATTCCAAATATTATTTTGAACCATACCGATTTTGTAATATAACTTTTTCTCTCCTCAGTAGTCATAGGCACAAGATGCATCATCTTAGGAAGCTTCATGGGATGTGTAACTCCTGCAATCAAAATAAATATAATCGGCACACCAAAAGATAAGTATTTTAGAAGATATACGGGGTTATCAAAATAACCGTCTATTGCCGGAAGAAAAAACAAGAAATATATTATAGGCCAGGCAAGATATTTCCAGCCATCAGTTCCATTCTTCACCTTAAACCCTGCAAAATAATCTCTCACAATAATATTCATCATCTCCTACCACCGTCCCTTCTTTTGGTAGTAAAATACATAAGCTCCTCTAAGGTTGGCACAGCCACTGTAACCTCTTTATCGTAGGTGTATCTGGGTTTATGGGTAACAAGTGCCTTTGTGCCATAAGTACCATCCTCCTTATGTATAACTCTGTCTGCAGGGATAAGATTTATCTTGTATCTCTCCCCTGTAACTAATCTATAACTGTCTCTAAGCTTCTCTATATCCCCTGAGAATATTGTTTTCCCTTTCTCTATGTAAAGAATATAATCTGCCATCTTATCTAAGTCCTCCGTCAGATGGGTGGATAAAATTACGCTCTTGGTCCCATCTGCTATATATTCCTTAAGCACCTTGAAAAACTCTTTTCTAAACTTTGGGTCAAAGTTTCCTGTGGGTTCATCTAAGATAAGTAGCTTTGCATGGTGTGACAGGGCAAATGCAAATTGTGCCTTTAACTTCTGTCCCTTGGACAGCTTACCAAATTTCTTACTCTTGTCTAATTCAAATCGTTCAAGATACCCCTCATATTCTTCCATACTGAAATTCTTGTAATACGAACCGTAGTATGCACCATTTTTAATTAGGCTTGTTCCCGGCTCAAACATATCTTCCAAAAGAACTGTTCCTATAAGGTTTTTAATTTCATCCTCACTGTCCTCATAACTCATCCCATCTATTAAAACCTGACCCCCAGTAGGCTCATATAGTCCAAGGAGAATGTGAATAAGAGAAGTTTTACCTGCACCATTAGGACCTATCAGGCCTAGTATAAATCCTTCAGGAAGCTCCATAGAGATATCCTTCAGTCTGAAATTCCCCAAGACTTTATTCATATCCTTTAAATCTACTAACACACCTTTACCTCCCCACCGTGTATATCAACTGTGTATATGTATATATACAGCAGTTTTATACATATGTCAAGGGGGTTTGAAAAAGACATCAAGGATTTTTTATATAAGTTTACATAAAACAAGGCAGTCACACCCAGTGCAACTGCCTTACAATCCATCTTATTAATTTATTAACTATTATATCTCACCAACATATTATGGCAACATGTACTGTGCCTCAAATTCATCATACTTCTTTGCAAACCATGCATCATCTGCAAGTTTCTGCTCCTTACGATATCCATGAGCCTCAAAGTCATCATCATCCACTTGGATGATACATACTGCAATGTTAGAGCAGTGGTCTGAGATACGCTCATAAGTATCTGTAATATCAGATAAGCTGATACCAAGCTCGATAGTACATTTACCCTTCTTAAGACGCTTAACATGACGTTTCTTAAGTTCTTTGTTCATATTATCAATGAGATCCTCGAGAGGCTGAACCATCAGAGCCTTATCCTTATCGTTATTCTCCAGTGCTGAAACTGTAAGGTCCAAAATATCCTTTAGGGCATTTCCATAAACAGCAAGCTCCGCCATAGCTTTCTTGGAGAATTTTTGTTCCTTCTTGTACATCTGTTCCACGCCCAAGAGTATATCTACGGAAAGATCTGAGATACGCTCAATATCTCCAACAGAGTGAAGCAATGTAGAAAGAGTTTGGCTATCGTCGTGAGAAAGATCTTTCAAGCTTAATTTCAGAAGATATGAGCCAAGTTCGTCCTCGTATACATCTACTTTGTCTTCTACATATCTAACATGAGCAGCTTTTTCTTCATCGTATGCATCGATGAGAGAAATAGCCTCCATCACAACATCTCTTGATGCTTTTGCCATATGAACTGCAACCTTTTGGCACTGAGCAATAGCAAATCCAGGCTGATCAAGGAATATAGGGTCGAGAACCTGAAGCACAGCATCCTGCTCTTTATCATCCTCATCTTTGTCCTTGATTGTTTTAACTGCAAGGTACTCAAGAGCACCTGACAATGGGAGAAGTACTACAGTAGCAAGAACATTAAACGTTGTATGAACCACTGCGATACCTGCCTCTCCTGCCACATCATTTAAAAATGGCCAAGGCACAAATACATTTATTAGATAGAACAGCACCATAAATATGGTTGTTCCCAATACATTAAAGTAAAAATGAACTGCTGCAGCTCTCTTTGCATCCTTGCTGGCACCTAAGGAAGAAATTATTGCAGTTATACAGGTACCTATATTTTGTCCCATAATGATAGGAACCGCATTGGCATAGGTTATAGCCCCTGTTACACACAAGGACTGAAGAATACCAACAGATGCAGAGGATGACTGAATAACAGCTGTAAGCACGAGTCCTGCAAGCATACCTAAGATAGGATTCTCAAACATAGTGAGTATGTTTCTAAATTCTGGGACATCCCTAAGTGGTTCAACTGCGCTACTCATAGCGTTCATACCAAACATAAGAACTGAAAATCCTAATAATATAGTTCCCAAATTATGCTTTTTTTCGCTCTTCATAAAGACCAAGAACACAACGCCAATCAAAGCAAGTATAGGTGTAAAGGAGGTAGGCTTAAGCAGCTTTACAAATATATTATCTCCCTCAAGACCACTTAAACTCAAAATCCATGAAGTAATAGTTGTACCTATATTAGCACCCATTATGATACCAATAGCCTGTCTAAGCTTCATAATACCTGAGTTAACAAAACCTACAACCATTACGGTTGTGGCTGACGAGGACTGAATAACCGCTGTTACTCCTGCGCCCAAAAGAACGGCCATTCCTTTGTTACTTGTTAGTTTTTCTAAAATCTGTTCTAATTTACCGCCTGACATCTTGGCAAGAGCTTCGCCCATTACATGCATACCGTAAAGGAACAAGGACAAGCCACCTATCATAGACAGCACTCCGAAAATATCCATACTGTTCTCCTTGTGTTTTTAATATGATATAGTATCTTCTATATCTTTCCATACAATACAAAATTAGTGTTGTTATGTGGCAAAAACCACAAGAACAACACTAACATTTTACACAACCCTCTGTCAATAATTATTTATAAACTTTACCTACATTTTACATTAGGTATAATTCAGCCTTAAAAAGGTCTCCGTCTACAACAATCTGAAGGTCTCCCCTTTGTAATTTCATAAGACTTTTGGCTATGGAAATACCCAGACCATTGCCTTCTGTATTTCTTGATTTATCGCCTCTGACAAACCTTTCCATAAGTTCATCTCCGCTTATATTGAGTTCCTCCTTAGAAATATTTTTAAAAGTGACCTTTAAAATACCATCCTTTGAGTTTTCCTGTCTTCCAGAAATAATACTGTCTACATCTACATTTGAAGGGATATCTTCCAGTGAAATTCTAGCAACGTCCATATAGACTCTTGTACCCTCTTGAGCATATTTGGCAATGTTACTTACAAGATTATCTATAACTCTCCATAAATGTCTTCCATCAGCCATAACCTCTGTATTTTCAGTGCGCACATTCACCACCGGCGTAAGCCCTTTTTCTTCCAGCTTGTCAGAAAATTCTCCAAGAGACTGTTCTATAAGAACCTTTACATCTACCTTTGCAAAGTCTACCTTCATATTTCCTGTAGAAGCCTTAGATGCATCAATAAGGTCCTGAATTAGCTTTTTCAGTTTGGCAGACTGTCTGTCTAAAACCTCCAGATACTCAACCGCTTTTTCATTTTTCAACTCCTCCTTAGATAGAAGGTCCACATAGTTAATAATTGAGGTAAGCGGTGTCTTTATGTCATGGGAAACATTGGTAATAAGTTCAGTCTTCATATGCTCGCTCTTCATTCTCTCATCTACAGCAACCTGAATACCATCCCTGATGCAATTTAGATTCTCCCCATGGGCCTTAAATTCCCACAGCATTTTTTCTGTGTTAATGGTATATGCCATATTGCCCTTTGCAATTTCATTTGCACCATGCTTAAGCTTTTGCATGTTGGATATGGCAATAATAAACACGAAAGAAAAAACTATTTTTTCAAAAAACCACAGCAGCATAACTCCCTCTATGTCTGCAATAGCAAAGCATATAAACAGCTCTACCAAAGATAAAAGACCGTATGCACCTATCCATTTCCAATATAGATTAAAATTCTCTCTTATGTATTTGAATCCGGTACCCATAGTTTTGCCAAACCATCTTAAAAGTTTCCATATCAATGTATTGGCAAACATATTTCCTTTCTTAATTCTTACAGAAACTGTATATATCATAACCGGAGTAACAAGAGCAAGTAATGCTATGGCAATTAGACTTGTCACCATTATTGTAAAATATGCTCCTGTTATTTCCTCCAAAAAGCAAATCACTGCAACTATGAGAACAAAATATGCTCCAACTACAATATCAAATGGTACTCTATGAAATCCACAGAGATATATCCCTTCCTCTCCTGCTTTATGACCCGCTGACACAATCATATATACAAATGTAACCAAGAGCATTAAAACTGAAATTATAAGACAAGGCAAGGCTGCATCAAGCACCTTAGTTGTATATCTAAGCATATATGATGACTTAAAATCATCATAAGCGGTAAGGTCTGATTTTACATAACTTGTAAGCTTAATTTCAAAGTAGTTTTCACATACAAAATCAACCATCAGGTCTTCGCTATTTTCGTCATAGTAATAATCCAATACTTGGATATTATTATAATTTTTACCTAAATCATTCTTGAATTTCTCATAAGAAGCCACAAAGTCTCCATTATTAATGTCACAAAGGATATAGCCACCATCGAGAATAAGTTCAATGGTAAAGCCATCTCCCTCCTCATACACGTTGTATGATAATACATCCTCTCTACCCAGCACACCATCATCCCCATAAACAGTATATGGGATTTCTTCTACATTTTGCACTCGAGTAGTTTCATAATACTCTTCTGCATTTTGCACTTGAGTAGTTTCATAATACTCTTCTTCAATCTGCTCCACTCCGTAAAAGTGGATGTCACCATTAAACATCAGATCCTCAAAACTCAATTTATACGTAAATGTTTGTACATCTCCAGTATAACAAATAGTATGCCTTCTACTATTCTTGTATTGATAGTCATCCGTATAGTAGTTATCTAGCGTAGGATAATTTTCTTCTCCAGTTTCCTCCAAAACAGGTTCTATTGTAAAAAAGTAGTTGGTGTTTTCCTCCGAAAAATATTCCTCGAAGCTATCATACTCATAATCTTTCAAATATCCATCTTCACCAATGAGCGAAATATACCAATTTATTGCATTATCCTCATACCTGTAGCATATTTCACCTAAAATATCTTCCCTTACTCTCTCTTTTCCATTTTCATTGTAGTAGTCATTTTTTATGGCTATTATAAACACAATTCCACTAATCAAAGCCATTACAGCAGCCATAGAAAACAGTATACTTGCAATTACCTTCAAAACTCTATTTTCTTTTACTTTATTCATCATCATTCCTCCAATTTGTAACCCTGTCCCCATACCACCTTAAGGTATCTTGGCTCTGAAGGGTTTATCTCTATTTTTTCCCTAAGGTGTCTGATATGTACAGCTACCGTCCCCTCGGAATCCATAGGTGCGTCCTCCCAAACCTTTCTATATATATCCCTAGGCGAAAATACTTTTCCTACATTTTCCATGAAAAGCCTTAAAACTTTATACTCTGTAGGGGTAAGACTCACTTCCTCCCCATCCACAGTAACTATTCTGGATTTATCGTCCAGCACTATCCCGCCAAATACCAGCTTGTCTGTGGATTTTGCCACATTTCCCCCTCCAAGGGACATATATCTTCTAAGCTGGGCTCTGACTCTGGCTATAAGCTCCACCGGGTTGAAAGGCTTTGTGACATAATCATCCGCCCCCACATTAAGACCCAGTATCTTGTCAGTGTCCTCACTTTTTGCCGTAAGCAATATAACCGGTATATTGGATTTTTCTCTTATCTTTGCCATGGCATTTATTCCGTCCATCACAGGCATCATTATGTCCATCAGCACCAAGTGCACCTCATGGCTTTCTACAATCCCCACGGCTTCCATGCCATTATAAGCCTTTATCACTGTATATCCCTCACTGGAAAGGTATATATTAAGAGCCTCCACAATATCCTTTTCATCATCACATACTAAAATGTTGTACATATCCTATTTCCTCCTTGAGCACCATTATGCCAAATATATTTTTAAGATAAAACTATTCAAACCTTTAAGATTTTCTTAAGATTATCTCATTCTTTAACACACCACTTTAAGGCTCCCCACATTTTCTTACCATATGTGAAAAGCCCCAGCTTAAAAATATTTAGTTGTTGTTTGTGTGGGGGTGTTTGTAGCTAAGATTATAGGGACTGGATGAAGGCTTCGACTTCTTCCCAGGCCTTTCTTGATTCGGGCATTAATTGGCCCACTAGTTGGAATACATGAAACATTCCTTCGTATATGGTATAGGTAACTTCTACATCTGCAGCCTTAGCCTTAGCTGCAACTAAATCAGCGTCGCTAAAAAGCATTTCGTGGGTACCCACCTGAATGAGCATAGTTGGGAATCCTGTAAAATCACCATATAAGGGTGATATATACGGATTAGTTACCTCTGCCTCACCTATGTAACTGCTTTTGTTGATAATGTCACTTGGACCGCTTCCAAAAATAGGATCAATAGCCACATTGGAAGTGTAGGACTCTCCCGTAGCAGCTAAATCTGTCCATGGCGACATGGCGATGATTGCCCTAGGTATTGGTTTATCATTGTCCCTCAGATAGTGACATACAGCCATGGCAAGTCCACCACCTGCCGAGTCACCTGCAAGGATAATATTCTCATTCCTGTAGCCTTGTGAAAGAAGCCACTCATATGCTGCCACACCATCATCAAAGGCTGCTGGAAAAGTATGTTCAGGAGCTACCCTGTAATCTATAGTCAAAACCTTGGCTCCTCCAGCTGCTATAGAATAATTCTTTGCCATACCACGATACTGGTGTTTGAAGGCATTTACATAACCTCCACCATGGAGCTGTAGAATAATCCAGGGTGACTGACTACCTTTTTTCTCCAAAAGCTCCATAGGAAAATCTGGCAGGTCACATCTGATAGCCTGATAGTCGTCGGAATATTTGTAGTGCTTGTCTATATCGCTAACATTTCTGTCTCCGTTTACAAAATGATTTTTTAGGAAACTGTTTTTGTTAAACTCTGATACAGCTCCTCTAATCATCTTGGCTCTAAGACTAATGTCAACTTTTTCTTCTTTATTTCTTCCAGGCATAACTATGTCCTTTCTTCCCAAAACACATAAGCAATTGCACCTCATCTATTATGCAATTTCCATACAACACAAATACACTGCAAAATCTATACTCTAAATCTTCTACTCAACTCAGTAGTTGCTTTCTTGTCTCCAAAGGTAACTGTAGCGCCTAATACTAAAACAGATGCCACAACTGCTATGATTGTAAGCAAAGGCTTCTCGACTATATCGCATAAGGCAAGTATTAGAAAAAGTATGCTTAAAAGCAAAACTCCAATCTGAGACATAATATAATTTTGCCAGTTTTCTTTGTTGATAAGCATAAGTACAACTATGGTTAAATCCATGGCCATAATTGCAGATGGAGCTGCATAAGTTAAAGACCAGCCTGTATAACCCAAAGACATATCTATGAGAATACATAGGATAATTGCTCCCACCATCTGAACTATCATTTTATTTCTGTGACTCTTGTTATACTTAAAGGAATATATAAGCGTAAAGCAGGCATATATAAGTCCTGCTCCGCATATAAGGGACCATTTCACTCCGTTGTAGGTTAAATAATTTATAAGGATAAGTACAGCTTCTATTACTATAGAAAAGAATACAAACAGTCTTACAAAAAACTTCATCCTTCTCATAGCAGGTTTTACATCCGGGTACATAAGAGACTTAGAGTGATAAATCTCCAAATCCTCTACAGAAGCATGCGCATTTACAAAGTCGTCTCCCATATCTAAGATTCCATTGCATAAAGGGCAAAGCACTGAATCATCTACTATATTTACTTTGCATCTGTGACATTTAATCATAATATGCTCCATTACTTTCTATTGATACCTCTATGCCGTCCTGACTAAGCTTTCTGAAAAAAGCTTTTTGGACAAAGGTCTCCCTGATAGCTGAACTAAACGTGAATACCAACACATCATTGTAGCTACATACGCTTCCTTTGATATTTTGTCCCTTTGACATAGATAAAACTGTGTGAAATCTGTCTATATAATCTCTGTATTCTTCCACCACATGGATTACACCCAGATTTGTTATGGTGGTTGTGTTAGCTCTTGCCGAGGTTTTATAAACAAATTTCATGGCAATATTTTTTATGAATAAGGGTATCGCTCTTAACACCATACTCTTTTCGTTTGATACATTATAGGAAAATATCTTTTCCAAATTTTCTTTGGTTATCTGTTCCCTAAGACAACCTGCCACCTCTTCAAGCACCTCCTCAAAGGTGTAATTTTCCTTTGTTGGTTTAAACAATGCTGTCACTACAGCAAAGAAGTTTTTGGTGGTATCTGACCCAAAATAAGGCCGAAGATTCACAGGCACACAGGCACTTATTGGTTTATTACTAGGCATAGATGCCAGATACTCTGTATAAACTGCCCATGCAAACACTCCAAGAAGATACTGGTTTATGGTCACTCCATACTTTTTAGCTACAGCCTTTATACCCGGCAAGTCCACATATCCGTGTATTATACCGAAATTACCATCAGGAATTTTCTCCCCCTTTATTATGACTGCCTTCTCCGTCTTGTATGTTTTCTTGGCACTTTTCTTATAGTTTTTAACGTAGCTATCCTCTCTGTCCAGGGAGGTTTCACTCTGTAATATGTCATTACAGTTTTCCATAAGGGTTGGATACTTGAATCGAAGATACTGATAAGTTATCTCCTTTAAAAATGTAAATGCACCATTTCCATCAGTCAGAACATGGAACACCTCCAAGTTAATGCGCTTGCCATAATATGTTACTCTAAATTGGTAATCATTGTTAGACAGAGGATTTATATATGTGCATGGGTAGGTTGTTTCCGGTTTTACCTTTGGTGCAGGTTTTCGATTAGTCTCAAAGTAGTACCAGAATATACCCTTCTTCATACGTGATTTAAAGACATCAAAATATAGAAGGACTTTATCCAGAGCCTTTTGTAATAACTCAGGTTCAACATCCTCCTTTAATGTTACTGATATTCTGAACACGTTACTCACTGTCTCGCTCACTATTACTGGAAATAAATTAGCTGTGTTATCCAGTTTGTCAAAGCGGGTTTCACGACTTCTAATGATTTTTTCTTTATTTAAATTTTTCTTTGGTTTAGTCTTAGTCTTCACCTTAGAACCCATATTTCCTCCATAACTGCACCGAGGGCAATTACTATAATCTTTTTCCAAATATCACTCTTGAAATTATACGTTGATAATATAAAATTTGCAACCAGTAAGATTAAAAGAGCCAGAGTAATCTATCTTAGAATACTCTGGCTTTTGTTAAGTCTACAGCTGTCTGTGAGGAAAATATGCATATACTTAATTCAAATACTTTTTAAGGTATTTGCCAGTATAGGACTTGGAGTTTGTAGCCACCTCCTCAGGGGTTCCTGTAGCAACTATGGTTCCTCCACCTTCTCCTCCTTCAGGGCCAATATCTATAATGTAATCTGCTATCTTAATAACATCCAAATTGTGTTCTATAACTACAACTGTATTTCCACCCTCACTGAGCTTTCGAAGTATATCTACCAGCTTGTGAACATCTGCAAAATGAAGTCCTGTGGTAGGCTCATCCAACACGTATATGGTCTTGCCGGTACTTCTTCTGCTAAGCTCTGTCGCCAGCTTGATACGTTGTGCTTCTCCCCCTGACAGGGTTGTAGAAGGCTGTCCCAGTTTAATATATCCAAGACCCACATCCCTAAGGGTAGAAATTTTACGTAACACAGATGGTACGTTTTCAAAGAAATCACAAGCCTCATCCACTGTCATATCAAGTACATCGTATATACTCTTACCTTTATACTTAACCTCCAGGGTTTCTCTGTTATATCTCTTACCGTGACACACTTCACAAGGCACATATACGTCTGCTAGGAAATGCATTTCTATCTTGATAATACCATCACCCTTACAGGCCTCACATCTTCCTCCGGATACATTGAAGGAAAATCTTCCCTTATTGTATCCCATAGCCTTGGCATCCTTAGTATTTGCAAAAAGATCTCGAATAAGGTCAAAAACTCCTGTATAGGTAGCCGGATTAGACCTTGGGGACCTGCCTATAGGAGACTGGTCAATGTTTATAATCTTGTCAAGCTGTTCTAAACCAAGGATATCATCATGCTCTCCCGCCTTGCCTTTCGCTCGGTTAAGTTCCTTTGCCAACTGCTTATATAATATCTCATTTACTAGAGAACTTTTACCTGAGCCGGAAACACCTGTAACGCAGGTCACCACACCTAAAGGAAACTGTACATCTATGTTCTTTAGGTTGTTTTGTCTGGCACCTTTTACCTCTATAAATCCTGTAGGTTCTTTTCTATTAGCCGGTACAGGTATTTTAAGTTTTCCGCTTAGATATGCTCCAGTCACAGACTCTGGGCATGCCATAATGTCTGCAGCCGTACCCTCTGCAACAACATATCCTCCATCAATACCAGCCCCAGGGCCAATATCCACTATATGATCTGCAGCCATCATAGTATCCTCGTCATGCTCAACCACAATAAGGGTATTGCCTATATCTCGAAGATTCTTTAGGGCGGCAATAAGCTTATCGTTGTCCCTCTGATGCAAACCAATACTTGGCTCATCCAAAATATATGCCACTCCCACAAGACCTGAGCCTATCTGGGTAGCCAGTCTGATACGTTGAGCTTCGCCACCTGACAAGGTACCTGTAGCTCTGGACAAGGTTAAATAATCAAGACCTACGTTAATAAGGAAACCAACTCTCGCCTTAACTTCCTTAAGAATCTGTTTACCGATAATATTCTGTCTGTCGCTAAGCTTAAGTCCCTCTAAAAACTTATTCAGCTTCACAATTGACATATCTGTTATGTCGAATATGTTTTTATCACCGATAGTCACCGCAAGGGACTCCGGCTTAAGTCTTTTTCCACCACACTCCTCACAAGGGATGGTAGTCATAAATGTTTCGTACTCCTGCTTGATAACCTCTGCAGAAGTCTCTCTGTATCTACGCTGCACATTCATAATCAAGCCTTCAAAGGCAACCATATACTCTCCGTAGCCACGGGTACCTTCATAGGCAACATGAATCTTTCTTCCTCCGGTACCGTGCAAAACTACATCCTTAGCTGTCTTGCTAAGTTCCTCAAATGGTGTATCCAGCGAAAACCCATAGGCCTTGGCCAATCCCTCAAGACATGCATGACTGTAACTTTTCTTGTCTCCACTGGATTGCCAGCCTATAACAGATATAGCCCCCTGATTAAGAGATAGATGTGTATCTGGTATCATAAGTTCCACATCAAACTCACTTCTAAAGCCTAGACCTGTACAACAAGGACAGGCTCCAAAAGGGTTGTTGAAGGAAAAGCTTCTAGGTTCTATTTCATCTATGCTCACATTACAGTCAGGGCATGAAAAGCTGTCGGAGAAATTGATAGTCTCTCCATCGATAACATCTACCTTTAAGAGTCCTTCCGACATCTTGAGGACTGTCTCTATAGACTCAGAAAGACGGCGCTCTATGCCCTCCTTAATAGCCAGACGGTCCACCACAATATCTATATTGTGTTTCTTGTTTTTGTCCAGGGTTATATCCTCACTGAGGTCGTACATACTACCATCTATGATGGCACGAACAAATCCACTTCGCCTCGCCTGAGACAAAAGCTTGGCATGCTCTCCTTTACGACCCCTAACCACTGGTGCCAAAAGCTGAAACTTAGTCCCTGTCGGAAGCTCCATAATATCATCCACCATTTGGTCTACTGTCTGACGAGATATCTCCTTACCACACTTAGGACAGTGAGGTATACCTATTCTGGCAAATAAAAGTCTTAGATAATCATATATCTCTGTGACGGTTCCAACAGTGGAACGCGGATTACGATTTGTGGATTTTTGGTCTATGGAAATAGATGGAGAAAGACCTTCTATCTTATCTACATCAGGTTTGTCTGCCAATCCAAGAAACTGTCTTGCATAAGAAGACAAAGATTCCATGTACTTCCTCTGTCCCTCTGCATATATTGTATCAAAAGCAAGGGAAGACTTACCCGAACCTGACAAGCCCGTCAAAACCACAAACTGATCCCTTGGAATCTTGATATCTATATTCTTTAGGTTGTGCTCCTTGGCACCCTGAATTGTAATATATTTGTGTTCACTCATTTGTCTATCTCCGTATCCTTAAAAAATCTGTATAATTTATAATAATCACACACTACGCTTCCTTGTGTAGCTGTCTTCTTAGCTATCGATGTATCTTCTGGTAGACTTCTCCACGTCTATCTTGTTCTTCTGGTCTAATACATATACTGCAACTGTGGCTCCCATAAGAAAAATAACGATAAGAATAGTCATAATAGCACATTTCTTCTTGCGATATGCGCAATACTCTTCCTCTATGATGCAATCCTCCTCATCAAGAATATCTTCCACCTTATCTATAGGTGTGTCTGTTCTTTCAGAAATCTCTGCAATCATTTCATCTCTTAACATCATAATATAATACCTCCTAAATATACTGGTTAAAAGTAGTATGTGAATAAAAGATAAAAATTATTATAAATCAAAAGACTACTCATCATAATCCCTAAGTGTAATCTTAAGTTCTTTAAGCTCATCACGCAGCTTGGCCGCTTCTTCAAAGTTAAGTTCCATTGCAGCCTTATTCATACGCTTAGTAAGTCTGGCTATCTCCTCTTTAAGCTCCTTCTTGGTCATAGACTCAGGATCCTTAGTGTGGCCCTGTTTCTTAATCTTGCCATAGCCATCCTCCATATCCTCTCCCTGAGCTTCAAGGGAAATAACATCCCTAACTGCTTTTTTAATACTTTCCGGAGTAATACCATGAGCCTTGTTATACTCATCTTGAACCTGTCTGCGTCGGTTAGTCTCAGTGATGGCTCTATCCATGGACCTTGTTATGGTATCAGCATACATAATAACTCTTCCGTCAACATTTCTGGCTGCTCTACCTATGGTCTGTACCAATGAAGTCTCGGAACGCAGGAAGCCTTCCTTATCCGCATCAAGAATGGCAACCAAAGTAATCTCCGGTATATCCAAACCCTCTCTCAGCAGATTAATACCAACCAATACGTCGAAAACTCCCATACGCAGGTCTCTAACTATCTCTATACGTTCTAATGTATCAATATCAGAGTGGAGATACTTCACCTTAATATCCAACTGGCGCATGTAATCTGTCAAATCCTCCGCCATACGCTTAGTCAAAGTAGTAACCAACACCTTATGTCCTTCGGCAACCTCCTTGTTTACCTCAGCCACCAGGTCATCAACCTGCCCAGCCACAGGTCGCACCTCAACAACGGGGTCAAGAAGACCTGTAGGTCTGATAATCTGCTCTACCCTGTTCTCCTCCATCTGGCTCTCATACTCCGAAGGTGTAGCTGAAACATATAGTATCTTGTCCACCCTGTCACAGAACTCGTCAAAATTGAGAGGTCTGTTATCAAGGGCTGATGGCAATCTGAAACCATAATTGACAAGGGTTTCCTTTCTGGCACGGTCACCGGCATACATACCTCTAACCTGTGGCAGTGTAATGTGAGACTCATCTATAATAATCAAATAATCATCATCAAAAAACTTGAGAAGAGTGTTAGGTGTAGCTCCCGGTTCCAAACCTGCAAGCACTCGGGAATAATTCTCTATACCAGAGCAAAATCCGGTTTCCTTTAGCATCTCCATATCAAACTCTGTTCGCTCGGCGATTCGCTGAGCCTCCAAGAGCTTATCGTTTTCCTTAAAATACTGAACTCTCTCTGCTAACTCAAGCTTAATCTCCTCTATGGCTGCCTCAATCTTGTCGCTGGCTACTACATAGTGGGATGCAGGAAATATACAGGCAAAATTCAGACTTCTCTTAATCTCTCCTGTAAGGGGATCAAACTCTACCAATCTATCTATCTCATCTCCAAAAAACTCTATGCGAAGTCCGTCCTCAAAGGTGGAAACAGGCAGTACATCTACCACATCTCCCTTAACCCTGAAGGAACCTCTGGTAAAATCCATTTCATTTCTGGTGTACTGAATATCTACCAGCTGACGAATAACCTCATCTCTGTCCTTTTGCATACCTGGTCTTAATGACATCATCATAGAGCGGTAGTCCTCTGGATCACCTATACCATATATACAGGAAACGGAGGACACTACTATAACGTCCTTTCTCTCGATAAGGGCTGCTGTAGCACTGTGACGCATCTTATCTATCTCATCATTTACGGAGGAATCCTTAGCAATATAAGTATCAGTGGAAGGTACATACGCCTCCGGCTGATAATAATCATAGTAGGACACAAAATACTCTACCGCATTGTGAGGAAAAAAAGATTTAAACTCACTGTAAAGCTGTGCTGCCAAGGTCTTGTTGTGGGAAATAATAATAGTTGGCTTGTTAATTCTTGCAATAACGTTGGCCATAGTAAAGGTCTTACCTGAACCTGTAACACCCAACAAGGTCTGCTGCTTCAAACCCTCCTGAAAACCTTTTACCAAACCCTCTATAGCCTCCGGCTGATCTCCCGTAGGAGCATAATCTGACACCAATTCAAAATGATCCACAACATCACCTCCAAACATAATATATATTCTACACACTGTACACCTAATATATCACACCAAGAAAAAAAAGTACAGAAGAAAATGAACATTTGTTCTGTTTCTTCTGTACAAATAATATTAGGATAATTATTCTTTACGCTTTCTAACTGCTTCTGCAAGAAGGAACTCTATCTGGGAGTTAATGGAACGATAGTCATCGTCAGCCCATTTTGCCAAATCCTCCCAAAGAGATGGGGCAAGTCTAAGCAGAACCTGCTTCTTGGCTTTTTCCTTTTCCTTCATCTGTTTTTCTTTGTTCTTAATATCTGCTTCAAGCTTCTCCAAACGTTGAAGACGCTCATTAAGCTCCTGTTCCTTAGCTTCTATATTTATTTCCTTGCTCACGTCTTCACCTCACAATCATAGAAAAACATATTACAACTAATAATAAATATATCATATTCGTACCATTTAGTGAACTCCCAAAAAGATACCATGGGAGTTCAACTATTTTATTCTTATTATTCAAAATACAAATTAGTATATTGAGCTGCTGTTAACAACTGGCTGTGCTTCCTTGCTACCACAGAGAACTACAAGAAGATTGCTAACCATAGCTGCCTTTCTCTCCTCATCGAGAACAACAACCTCATCCTCCGCAAGCTGGTCAATAGCCATCTTAACCATACCAACCGCACCTTCAACTATCTCGTGACGAGCCGCAACGATAGCTGTCGCCTGTTGTTTCTGAAGCATAGCTGCTGCAATCTCATCCGAATAAGCAAGGTCTGTAATTCTAACGTCCTTAATCTCAATACCTGCCTCAGCAACCTTTTCCTGAAGCTCAACCTTCATATTCTCAGCAATCTCCTGTGAGCTGGCACGAAGAGTCTTCTCGTCGGAATCCTCCTCCATAACATCGTATGGATAAAGTCTCGCGTTATTTCTAATTATAACATCACACTGTGTTGATAAATATTTGTGGTAATTCTCAACGTTAAATACAGCCTTAGTAGGATTTACAATCTTCCAGATAACAGCTGTTCCAATGATTACAGGATTACCAAGTGCATCGTTTACCTTCTGCTTTCTATTGTTCAATGTAATTGTTTTTGTTGATACTTTTTTGTTCATGCTAGATGTAGCAGACACACCAGTCTCAGTCTTATCTGTTGTGCTAGGCTTTGTAAATGCAGTTGCAAGCTCGTCAAAAGCAGATGTTGCTGATGGGTTGTAGCAAACCGCAAATGGGTTGATATAGTAAAAACCAGCCTCTTTGATAGTTCCATAATACTTACCAAAGAACGTATAAACTGCCGCCTCATTTGGGTGAACAACCTTAAGTCCTGCAAACATAATAGAAAATACTACTATAAGTGCAATGCCTAGGAAAATGCCAATACCACCCATAGGCGTTGGAAGGTCAATTGCCTTATTGACAATAAAACCACTAACAATAATAAGCGCTACCGCAAAAATCTGTCCAAAAATAATACCAAATAGAGCTGCACCACCGTTGGCTTTGGTAATCTCTTTTTCTTCTACATTACTAATAGTTACATCCTTTGTTTTTACTTCATCACTCATAATAAAAAATCCTCCCTTGATAAAATAATTATTAATTTCATAGTTACTTTTCGCTAGCTAGTATCGTGATATCAATTTGATATCATCATAATACATCTGTATTTTTCTGTTGTCAAGAGGTAAAATTTATTTAATTTAAAAAAACCGTAAATTGTATATACACATAATCCTTAGTATATATACAATTCACGGCACTTTTCACATAGTAGTATGCTTAGCATATTTTCCCGTCTGACATAACAATTTGCCTGTTGCACTTAATTTATAATAATCAACTCGTAATTTGTAATAATATTAGCTGCATCCAGATAATCTTCAAGAGTTTTCCTTACATCAGCTTCATCTGGCGCAACATCATTCACAGAGCAAGTTATGGTACATTTTCCGGCAGACATATATTCTTCATAACCAGAAGGTGTAATGCTTACACTTTCTACCCATTCGATATTGGATATATCTGTTATAATACTATCACAACCATTTTGCCAGATTTTAGCCTGTTCATCAATGGATTGCAAAAAATCCGACTCATCTATGTATTCAACATCTGAAGCATCTGTTCCAGAATTAACCTCCTTTTCAGCCTTGTCAGATTCTTTGGAACATCCACATAAGCAAAGTAACAATAATAAGCATATAAAGTGTATTTTTTTCATACGTCCTCCTATTTTAATTAAAAGATTTCCTTCGTTTAAGTTATTTATATATCACATAAAACGTCAAAAAATAGTGATTATGCCTGAACACTGGTATTTTGTCTATTATCTACCGTCTACTAAGTATATTTTTCCTTCTAAAAAAAACATACCCAACTACTGTAGCAATAACTATCATTGTAAGCAAAATCACTATTCCGCTTTGAATATCATTTGGAACAAAATCAGGGTTGGATTCATCTTTATAATATCTTAGTAACATACCGTATCCATGGGGGATTAACGGGTTACCATAATAGCAGCTTAAAACCAGTCCCCCGGCAACAAACACCATAGTTACTGTTGCATCAAACACAACAGATAAAAAAATCTGTATTATGGACTGTACAACACCTACTAAAATCGGCATAACCACAACCATCATTATTAAAAATCCTACGCTCTTATCTTCAAAACGCCAACCAAAATAATTACTTCTAATGAATAAGTTTTTATAAATGGCTATATCCCCATTTTTCATCCACGCATAGGATATATATGTCAACCATATTAATCCAAAATAGACCAAATTTACAATAACACACCACACACATTTTGAAATCCACCAATAGGAACGCTTTTTACTTTTGAGCATCATATACATACCATAGCCCTGCATATCTTTTTGTACATAATCCCCTATAACAAAAGCAAGTAAAATATATGTCAATATCCATACAAAGGGTACTGTGAAGGTATCCATGCTGTCAGGTCTATATACAAATGGATATCTTCCTAAAAATAAATTGATTCCATATTCAAGCGGGGTCCAATATCCTCCATAGGTTGTAGTAATATATTCAGTACTTCTGTCCAGCATGAAACAGGATATAATTGCCACAAGAATTATTAGCAGATATCTTTTTCTGTACCGGATTATGCCTTCATTTAAATCATGTGAAACAAATCTAAATATCATATAATTATCTCCTCCACAATTTTACCTGCTGACATCATAAGTTTTTTATCTGCAAGATAATCCATCTCTTCCTTATCGTGACAGGCAATGATTATTATCCTGTTTTCTTCCACCAGTCCACGAATCAACTCTTTTATCTGGGCAACGCCTTCCTCATCAATTGCATTTATTGGCTCGTCCAGTAAAATAATGTCTGGCTTGCCCATAATCGCAGCGGCAATGCCCAGTCTCTGTCTCATTCCAAGGGAATATTTATAGAATTTTCTTTTGTCGTTATAGTCCAGTCCCACACTTTCCAGAGTATTCTTTATGTCCTCATCACTGACATTTTTCTGTAAGCCTGCCAGCATTTTTAGATTTTCATATCCTGTATAATCGTTCAAAAACTCTGGATTTTCAATCAGTATACCTATACTGTCCGGAAAAGATATATCCTTTCCGAGCATCCTATCATTTATGTATACTTTGCCTTCTGTGGGATAAATTAGCCCTGCAATAAGACGCATAAGCATGGTTTTTCCACATCCGTTTTTTCCTGCAAGACCATATATGCATCCTCCTGTAAATGTATAATTTATATCATCAATCACAGTATTTTTCTTTATTTTTTTTGTAATATTTTTTAGCTCAATTTTCATTGTTTACCTCTCTTTTATTACATCTCTTTTTATATTAGAAGCGAAATGAAGTATAACCAGTAATAAAAACCATATCCCTGATGTTATAATCACCGCATTAAAATCGTTTCGAATTCCCGGCTGACCAGGATTGACAAACCAGCTTATATTATAAATTCTGGATGCTGGTTCTATACTGTCCAGACCATAATATAATATACAATTCAACAATAAAGGAAACAGCATGACAGCAAATACGCTATCAAAAAAATGTGTGACAGTAAGAGCCATACAAGCCATTAATCCCCCACATATAAAATCAAGAGCTATATATGCAAAAGCATATAATAGAGGATGATTAAAATACAAATCCGGCCATAAACCTATATTAAAAACTGCCACCTGCGCAGATACAGGATCCCCCGGAATAATAGGCAGATAACATACTGTGATAATAAGATTAAATATTAACGGTATTGCAATTGCAAGACCACCACTCATAAATACTGCTAAGAACTTTGCTGTAAAATACTTCTTTCTGTTACTTCTTATAAGAATCTGTGATGAATATCCCTTATTCCACTCCATATACAAGCTGTGGCCAAAGGGTAATACTGCAAGCAAAGGCATGGCAAGATAAAACAAATTATTGTATGGAGAATATACTTCACAGCCCAGCCATCCTTCTAAAAAAACATTTTCAAACCACAAGTCATAATAATGGGAATCTGTGGGGGACAAGGACATCAAATACTCGAATATTTCATTATTATTGGTAAACACATTATTGTAAAACCAATAGCTTTGCAGTATGGAAATAACCAGTCCGATTCCTATTGCTACAAAAAAGCCTTTTGTCTTTAACGCTTTACTTATTTCCAATTTTACTAATTGTATCATTCTGCACCACCTCTTCGTATATCTGTAATCTGTAGTTCATTTTTTTCAGGATAGCTTCCAAGTAGAATTCTATATTCAACCTGAAAATTTACCACATCACTCCATTGACTTTCCAATAGAGAATTTTTGTATATCTCATAAACCACATATATATGATCACCTGAGTGAAATGTACCATCAACCAAAGACGGATTCATATCAGCAAACATAAAGGGGGATACACCGTTAAATCCATAGAAATATTTTATAGGCATATAATAGTCTATATAGCCATTATCACCCTCCTTTGTAATTTCCATTTCCACAACAAGCAGCATTATCTCATTATCTATTAATTCTTCCTTATATCTATTAAGATTTTCGTTCTGTTCAAAAAAATAGTCATACTCCCACAAAGCCGCATCTACTATCCTATATCCCAATCCCTTGTAAACAACACTATCCCCCTGGGGTACAACATTCAAATCAGGAACACGGGCATTTTTTGTAACATAAGAAACACGACATATAACAAGAATTATTATTAATATACAGACAGCCAAAATGCATATCTTTTTAAGATTGTATTTTTTCAAATTTTATTTCTCCTATCTTAAATTTTTAATCCATATCCATTTTTATTTTTATATGCTCCGTGTCCTCATATATGTTATATACTGTAGTCATACATATATTGTAGCCCTCGCTTGTAAAATACCACTCCCCATCATACATTTCGTAAGGCTTACACCAAACACCATCCTTATTTATACCTGTGTTAAGAAATGCGATTTCAAGTTCAATGGTTTCCTGGGGCGCAAGTCTAGGACAATCAAAATTTTTTTCATCTATGGCATTTTCCGGGATGGTTGCATATATTGCTTCAATATATGGTCCTGCTCCATATGAATCAATTCCACCACTTGTTTCTCCTGCTTCATTGACATATGCAACACCCAATTGAGTAATATTTAAGTCTCTATAAGCTGAATCGCTTATATTGGTAAGTTTATATTTTACATATACAATCACTGAAACAGTTTTGTCCTCTTCTGTCCAAAATTTGTGTAAATTATGATATTCTTCATTATATCCATCCATCTGCATAAATTCGTCAAGAGAATCATACATCTTAGCCTCAACAATCTCATAAGCAAAGCCATCATATACACAGGCTCCATCTGACATTGTGTATACATTATCTTCATTTTTTTCAGCATACCTATCTGCGTCCCCATCTGTGGCAATACTAATATCTTCCTCCACATAGTCCTCCGGCTCATCTCTTACAGAGATGTTGGAAGGAGCAACTGCCTGCTCTTCCCGTTCACCTCTACGCTTTAAACCAACAAGGAAAATGCACAAAAAGAGTACTGTAATGCCAATTATGTAGCATACTCTTTTCATATGGCACTCCTTAATATAAAATAGTATAATTGTATCGGCTGTCAGGACTCCAGTTGCCTTTCGCAGTTCCCGAACCGGCAGCACCCTTCATACCTACTGTAGCATATCCATATCCAAGTTCCTTAACATAATTGGTTAAAGAATATTGTCCAGTTGAAGGCACTCTATAAAACACCTCTCCGCCACCACTTGTTCCTGCAGGAGATGAACCACCTGATAAACTATTTGCACCATATGGAGAAACGTATATAGCAGATAAATTACCACCATAGGTACTACTCCATTGTAAATAAATTTTTGTAGTATCGGTTTTCTCCCTTTTGGTTATTTTTTGAATATTTGAATTACTAACACTCAGCGAAAATGACCATGTAGCATCAGCGGTATTTCCAGCCAAGGTATCGCCACTATTACTAAACCCTATAATTGCCAACATTGCTACCATTGTCATCATTACTAATCTGCTTCTTAATTTCTTCATCTCTATTCCTCCTCACTTGCCACAAATCTTTCTCTTACTGACTGTGGTTCTTCTTCCTGATATAACATCCACACCGAAGCCTTATTAACGGTAATCTTTGCAGTTTCTTCACCAACTGCTTTGATAACCTTACCTACTAAGTTTTTCACGACAATCCCTCCTTCCTATAAGAATTAATATGCTTACCAGAAAAATAGTCATCATAATGGTATAACTGAGAGATGTATCAATAAAAAGCAGCCACACTCCCAGCAATTCGAAAACACCCAGGCAAATACGACTATACTTCTTATTTTTTTCATATATGCTTCTGCTCAACGGCTTATTATAATGCTCTACTGGTGCATATTTAAATGTTATAACAACAGAGAATATAACTATGACCAGATATAAAATCACAATCACATTATGAGATAATGAAACTTTGCTCACCGAGGTGGCAATAAACCACATAAATACACCACACACCAAGCACTTCATCTTTGTATCCGCATGATAACCTCCTGTAAAACGCCTTATTAATATAAACACCAACAAGAACGCCACAGTTTCAGACACCACTCCACAACAAACCCCCAAGAGGAATAACAAAATAATCTGAGAAAAACTATTCACAAACGCACTTAATCCGTACTTATATATGGGCAATTCATCCTCAGTAATTAGTTTTTTATTCAACAAATAAAAAGCCATCATATCTGAAATCATAGAATATCCTCCTTACAGATATGATAGCTTTCTTTTCTACTTTTTTTCAATGGCTTGGCAAGATTTGCAGATTTCTGGCAAGATTTGCAAACTTCACCTACGCATATGGTACAAAAATCTCTATTATAAACTTTTTCCTATCTTCACTTACATTATATATTCCGTCCATCTCTTTCACTCTTTTTATTATACTTTTTGTGCCAAAGCCATGTTGTCGTTTATCATTTTTTGTTGTGACAAGCTTTGGATTAGCTTCTAACACTGATTCGGAAATGTTATTACTTATATATATATTTAACATATCCTTATTCTTTTTTATTTTACAGCATACGGCTTTATCATCCTCTTTCTTTTCAGCTTCAATGGCATTATCCAAAAGATTAGCCATAACAACACATATGTTAAGAAGTTTTTCCTCTGGAATTGTACAACTTACTTCTACATCAAATCTTACATTATGCTTTTTACATATGGATAGCTTATTATTTAATACAGCATTTAGCATACCACTTGATGTGTATAAAACTGTGTCATTAACCAGTTTTTCCTCTATCATATCATCCATAATGTGCTCTATTTTTTCATATTCTTCTTTCTTTAATAGCTCCTTAACCATTACGGCATAATGTTTTATATCATGTCGTAATATACTGCTATTCTCATATAGTTCCTGTATTTTCTCAATGTTTCTCTCTTCACTTTCTAAATGTGTGCGAAGCTTTTCATATTCTAACTTATACTGATTTTGCTTATTTATAATATGTTGGCATATACATACTGCTATACATATAACAAACAAAGCCAATGTCATAATAATTAACTCACCAACGTTTGATTCGTCAAAAATATCTTTCATATATAAGTCAGTTATTATAGCCCCAATAAAGAGTGTACCAACAAATTGGATAATAGTGATTAACCATTGCTTATAATCCATAGAATGACGGTTATCATAATAAATAAATAATATACACATTAAAGCCAGCACTATTTTATGAATTATAATAAGCAACACTCTTTGCACGCTTCCTGATTGCAGAACCACCTCATTATCCCACTTAAAAATATTTACCACACCATATACTACCAGCATATTGCTCAACATAAGAACAACATTCCAAATGAAAACTGCATAAAACTTCTTTCCTATCCCTTTATCCAAAAAAATTATAGAAAAAGACATTAATACTATAAAAAATACCAGTACCTGTATTGGCACAATAGAAACATATAATGATAACAGACTTAATGGTATAGCTGATATTATTAGTCCTATTATAAACAAATGCCATTTAATATGGTCTTTTTTTCCACACAGTAATGATATAAATACAGGTCCCAGTAAACCATCTATTATATTTGCCACCATCTCAGATATGTTATACAATAACTCCATTCACATGTCTCCTCATCTCATTCAAAAAGTGCATCTTTATTTTTTCTGAGTTGCTTCTGCTTATAGGAAGTTTCTCACCATTTACCAACACTACTTCCACACTACTTATTTTTCTTATCTTTCTTACATTTACTAAAATGCTTCCGTGAATTTTTATAAAACCATAGTCTGCTAGCTTTTTTTCATAGTTAGCAAGTCTATCTCGTATCTTGTACTCTTCCTCATCATCAAGACGAAAATACACATAATGTTTCTTACTTTCAATATATACCAAATCATTAATTTTAAAGCTATAATGTTCCTTCTTGTCTCCAAAGGATACAACATAAGTCTCATTAGATATCTTTGTTATCAAGGACGACATAGCTTCATCTATACCTTCCTCCATATATTCTTTTCGAATAAATCTGTATGGATTACAGCTTAAGGCCTCAAACACCAAATCACTTCTATTTGTGACAAAAACAACATTTACATCTTTCCAAATCTCATCAATTTTGTTGGCAACCTCTATACCATCCATAGTAGGCATATCTATATCCAGTAGGACAATATCGTATCTTGCTTCAGGCATATCAGTCACCAATTTTTCACCTGACGTATACTCGATAATTTCGTAGGTTTGTTCTTCTCTGATAAAAACATTTTCCACCAAGCCTTTAATATTTAGTTGTTGCTTTAAATCGTCATCACATATCGCAATCTTAATCATATGTAGTCTCCTAATACCAATTAGTTTCTCTGTTAATACTTATCTTTTAATACTTTCCTATAGATTCTTCACCTTTAAGCAACTTTACCAATCTGCTTGTTCCCAGTCTGCCTGCTCCAAGCTTTACAAATTCTTCTGCATCGTCAAAGGAGCTTATACCTCCTGCTGCCTTTATTTTAATGTCTGGGCCAACATATTTTTTCATGAGGGCTACATCAGCAAAGGTTGCACCAGCAGTAGAAAATCCAGTTGATGTCTTGATATAATCTGCATGAGCCTTAGTTACTATCTCACACATTTTAATCTTTTCCTCCTCTGTAAGAAGGCATGTTTCAATAATGGTCTTAAGTATTCTTCCCTGACATGCTTCCTTGATTTGTTTTATCTCGTCCTCTACCTCATCATATCTGCCATCTTTTACATGACCTATGTTAATTACCATATCTATCTCAGATGCACCATTTGCCACAGCGTCTGCTGTCTCAGCAACCTTTACAGCAGTAGTTGAATAACCATTAGGGAAACCTATAACTGTACATATAGGCAACTTACCATCCACATAGTCCGCTGCCTGCTTTACATATGAAGCTGGTATGCAAGCAGATGCAGTCTTATATTTCATAGCGTCGTCAAGTATTTCTTTTATCTCAGCCCAGGTAGCAGTCTGAGCGAGAAGAGTATGGTCTACTATGCTTAATATATCCTTTTTGTTCATTGTAATCTCCTATATTTTATATATTATTTTCAATAAACAAATCATATCATAATTCACACATTTTTAACAGATTTATTATTGACATCATATACATTATGCGTTATTCTTCGACTACACCGGCAAAGAGAAAGAACTATCAGACATTGTTTTACAGGCTGTAACCTCTGGTAACAAATCTACTACACTAAAATGGAAAGAAGGAAATCTTATGTGCGATGCTTTAAAAGAATTAATGGCTGATGAGCTTAACGAGAACTGGGAATTTCCGACCACGCAATATATGAACGGCTATCTAATACATACAATCTATCTGACAATGAAATCAACAATTACCTTTCAACCTAACCAATACTAAATGACACACTTTCCTTTAATGCAAAAAAGTAGTCACTTGATGGGTTGCCCACTTATGGACAATAAAATCAAGCAACTACTTTTTTACTTTTTTATACCAATTCATCAAGGATTGAATATCCTATAGTTCCTTCTGGCATACTCACCTTGAAGTTATCTGCCACAGTGGCTCCAATAACTGCAAAGGTATCTGCCTCACCTAAATCTCCACCCTTATCCATAGATGGTGAGTAGGCTATAAACGGTACATTTTCTCTGGTGTGATCTGTTCCAATGTATGTTGGGTCGTTGCCGTGGTCAGCAGTTAGGATAAGCAAGTCATCCTCCTTAAGCACCTCCAGTAATTCTCCCAGCTTTACATCAAACTTCTCTATTTCCTCACCATAGCCCAGAGGATTACGTCTGTGTCCCCAGAGTGTATCAAAATCAACAAGGTTTACATAACAAAGTCCCGTAAAATCCTTACCGGCTATCTCTATAGTCTGTTCCATACCGTGAACCGATGAGTTTGAGCGGTTAGACTCAGTTATACCCTCCCCACAGAATATGTCTGATATCTTTCCAACTGATATAACATCAAGTCCTGCAGCCTTCATAGCATTGAGAGTAGTAAGTCCATATGGTTTAATGGCGTAGTCATGTCTGTTACTGGTTCTGACAAACTCTCCCTTCTTCTTGCCTACATAAGGTCTGGCAATAACTCTGCCCACCTTCCATTCTTCCTTCATAGTAATGTCTCTGGCAATCTCACAGCAACGATATAACTCTTCCAAATCAAAGGTTTCCTCATTGCCACATATCTGCAACACTGAATCTGTAGAAGTATAAACTATCATATTACCTGTAGCTATCTCTTCCTCCGCAAGTTCCTCCAATATAGCTGTTCCACTGGCGCTCTTGTTGCCGATAACCTTGTGTCCTGTTCTTGATTCCAGCTCAGCTATAAGTTCTGGCGGAAATCCCTCTGTAAAGGTCTGGAAGGGCTTAGTAATATGAAGCCCCATCATCTCCCAGTGTCCGGTCATGGTGTCCTTTCCTATACTGCGCTCCTTTAAGGTCATAATACGCCCCATAGGCTCAGCTACTGGCTCTACCTGTTTTAGTTTACATAAATTCGCCATGCCCAGTTTTTGAAGATTAGGCATATCAAAGGTATCCATTCTTTCTGATATATGCCCCAATGTATTAGTTCCCATGTCATTGTAATCAGCCGCGTCTTCCGCTGCACCTATACCAAGGGAATCTATGACAACCACAAATATACGTTTATATTTTCCCATAAAAACTACTTCCTTTCTTCAGATACATTCCAGATATTAAATGCCTACATCAAGAAAACTCCTGCCTGAATTCATTAATATATCTAAAAACTATTCAAGCCCTGCTGCCACCTCAAGGGCTATCTTCATCATATCTGTAAATCCGGTCTGTCTATCCTCTACTGATAGCTTCTTTCCACCGTATATATCATCTGATATGGTAAGCATACAAAGTGCCTTTTTTCCAGCTCGTGCCGCATTCATGTAAAGGGCGGCTGCCTCCATCTCTACAGCCAATATACCCATCTTTCGCCACTTATCAAAGGCTTCTGCATCATCATCGTAGAACACGTCTGATGAAAGAACATTTCCAGTAACTGTCTTAATTCCCAGCTTCTCTCCTGCCTCTACAGCTGCTCTTGCAAGACCAAAGTCTGCCACTGCTGAAAATGTGCCTGGAAGATTGTACTGATGAGCGTAAGCAGAATCTGTACTGGCACCTATAGCTATAGCAACATCTCGAAGATTAACCTTGTCACTAATGGTTCCCGCTGAGCCAATGCGGATTATGTTTTCCACATCATAAAAGTTGAAAAGCTCATAAGAGTATATGCCAATGGAAGGCATTCCCATACCGTGTCCAAACACTGATACCTTTTTTCCCTTGTATGTTCCGGTAAATCCAAACATATTTCTAACTGTATTTACGCAAGTGTAATCCTCTAAAAATGTCTCAGCTATGTATTTTGCTCTAAGGGGATCTCCCGCCATAAGAACTGTTTTTGCCACCTGCTCCTTTGTTGCTCCAATATGTGGTGTTGGTGTATTTGCCATAATAATATCCTCCCTTTTTATACTAATTTATTCATTGAATCACGAAAAAAACCTGTTAAGATGATTGTACGAAAATTATGGTAAAAAGTAAAGATTTTTACCCCTTTTCGTACCTTCATTTTAACAGGCTGAGGAAGTATAATTAATTTAACTTTATTAAGTTGTAGCAATACATTTTCTTCGCCAGCTTCCTTGCTTGTATCTGATGGTACCTGCCATAGCTGTAATTATCCAGGTTCCACCTGTTGCAAGCCATACAGACCACATTCCCACAGGTATAACATTTACAAACAAGAGAGCAAAACTTATTCTACCACACACTTCAATTATGCCATTTATCATAGCATAGAAGGTATCGTTGGCTCCATTTAACACACCTCGGGTTACATATATAATACCAAGAGGGAAGAACATAAGACCTAGTATCTTAAGTGCCTTTACACCTATCTCTATAACCTCTGGCTCATGAACGAAGCATCTTACTATAAGCTCTCCTCCAAAGAAACATACAAGTGCCATAGCACCACTGATTACAGCAGTAATCCACACAGATCTAACCAGAGCACGTCGCACTCTTTCCGGTTTCCCGGCCCCCATATTCTGACCTGTAAACGTGGATACTGCCATAGCAAGTGAGTTATATGGTTGCTGAACAAATTGTTCCACACGGCTAGTCACTGTAAAGGCTGTAACCACAGCCGCGTCAAAGCTATTTACAAACTTCTGAAGTATTACACAGGATACCGCAATAGTGAATCCCTGTATTCCCAGAGGTAATCCCACCTTAAAGCATAACTGACCAATGTGACTGTCATAAATAAAATGTCGTTTTTCAAACCTGAAATATGGATTCCTTCTTATTGCATATATCAAACTACCAAGAGCTGAAATTCCCTGAGCGATAATAGTTGCATACGCTGCTCCACTAACTCCTTTTTCCATGCCTACAACAAATACTAAATCAAGAATAACATTTAATACTGTTGCCACTAACAAAAAGTACAATGGTGTTTTTGCATCACCCAATGCTCTCATAACCTGAGAAGCATAGTTATATATCGCAACTGCAACTGTTCCTCCACAAACTATCTGCATATATGCAGTTGCATCATCTATCTGAACCGCAGGAGTTCCCAGAAGTTCCAATACAGGTCCTGTGAAAATGACGCCCATAACACTAAGCAGTATACCCGATGCAACAACTATATAAAATGAATTAGTCAGGGTCTTTTTTACATTCTCTTCCCTTCCTGCTCCAAAAAACTGAGCTACCATAATACCGGCACCCATTCCAAGTCCCTGGCATATAGAAAAGAACAAAAAAGTGAGAGATGCAGTACAACCAATAGCGCCAAGAGCATCTGCCCCTTCGAACTGGCCTACTATAATACTGTCCGCAATATTATAAACCTGCTGAAAAATATTACCAAGCAACATGGGAAGCATAAATTTTAATAGTAATTTTGTCTCATTTCCCCTTGTCATATCTTGAACCAACTTTACACGTTCCATAGCATCTCATCTCCTTTCGTCGTAATATATTTTGTATTCGATATATTTTCGAAATAAATTAAACTATTCGTGTTAAAATTTCTTGCATCTCTTCAAAAAGTATTTAACCATTTACTTTTTATTTATGATATAATATACCTATCAAAAAATTGTACAAATCTATTCATAAGGAGTTTTTATATGCCTACACTATTTGAGGTTGGGGATACCCTAAATATGCCCTTCGAATGTTTTATATACGATACTGCCAAAGACGAGTTTCCAATTCGACCTCATTGGCATTATTTTGCTGAAATGATTTATATTCTGGAAGGTACCGCAGAATTGTACGACAATCACATAAAATATGTTGTTCCTACAGATGGTTTTATATTCTTCCATCCTAAGACTGTACATTCCATTTATGGGGTGGATGACAAGCCACTTAAATACGTAGTTATCAAGCTGGATATCAATCGGCTTACCGCCACCCCGTCTTATTCACCCAAACTCACCAACATTATAAAGAGCGGGGCAGATAAAGAAATGCAAATATACTTTCCGCCAGAATTCACTGCTGGCACTAATTGTAAAAAACTTTTTTTGGATTGTGCCAAAGAGCTTGAAAACAAAAGCTTTGGATATGACCTTTTAATTCAGGCTCATCTTTACAACATTATGATGATAATGATAAGACAGTGGCAAACTCATGGTTTTACTATTGAGAACGACATCTATACGAAAGATACTTCCTACAACATCGATAACATTACTGAATATATAGACCAGCATATTCAAGAGTCTATTGAGGTGGCTGAAATTGCCGAAATATGTGGTATCAGCTATTCATGTTTTGCAAAAAAATTTAAGAAAATGTATGGATTTTCATGTAAAGAATATATTGAACGATTTAGAATATTTAAGGTTGAGGACTTTCTCCTCTTTACTGATTTTGATTTGAACTACATTAGTCAGGAAACCGGCTACGCAGACTGTAGTCATATGATTAAACAATTCAAAAAATATCGCGGAACTACTCCAAAGCAGTTCCGCTTAAAAGGCGGTAATCTATAATCAATACATTACCCGTTATATGCTTTAAAACTTTTCTTCCAGTGCCTTAACCAGTGAAAACATCATACTGTGCATTGGTGCCGGCATATTGCAAGCAGAAGCAAGATTGAGAAGGGCTCCTGTCAAAGTGTCAATCTCGGTCTTTTGCTTCTTTTCAATGTCCTGAAGTGTAGATGAACGATGGTCGTAGGTAACAGGAATCATCTCTTCAAATAATACTTTTCTATAAGCATCGGCATTATTCCAATAAGTCACTCCACCAGCTCTATTCATAACCTCAAAGGTTTCTTCAATGAGAATATCCATTATGGAATGGGCGTACTCTGAATCTGCTAGTTCACCGTAAGACATACCAAGTATAGCTCCCAATGGATTGAGAG
Source organism: Lachnospiraceae bacterium (assembly GCA_015057515.1). Classification (GTDB taxonomy): domain Bacteria; phylum Bacillota; class Clostridia; order Lachnospirales; family Lachnospiraceae; genus Coprococcus_C. The sequence continues at coordinate 11,765 of SVED01000008.1, read as the reverse complement.
TTGTATTATATATAAGCTTTGCCCAAAGCGCCTTGCTTATCTCCTCCTCTACCTGCGCTGGTATTCCTGAGGCATTAAGAACATCCACCACCGGCTGGATAGGGGCATTGTCATATCCATATATAGAACCAATAAATATAGGATCCTGATGTGCAGTTATTACACTAGCACTAGGTGATACCTTCTTAAATCCAGTAATAACTCTACTATGATATATCTCGAAGTCCTCAAAAAATTCCATAAACGGAGCTTCATAACCCATTCCGTTTTGCATAAATATAATCTTACAGTTCTCCTTCATACAGCCGGCATACTCAGCAAGCTTTTCACTTACCTCAGCATTTGCTATAGTTTTTGTTGATATGATAATAAAGTCATACGCATCTTCAGGCAATGTCGCATAATCATCATAGGTTCCTACCTGTCCTGCAGGAATTTCAATATCCTTGAACCATTCTTTTCTACTTATACCACAAGCATCTATAGCAGCCTTAGTTTCTCCCTTTGCAAAGAAGTCAACTTCAGCACCAGCATCCTTTAAGGATGCACCAATACCAATACCCAGCGCTCCTGCACCTATAACTAAAATCCTCATAATTTTACCCCCTCTTCTGTGGTGAAAAGTTACTCTTTATCGTAGCTTAATACCATAGCCGAAATTTTTGGACTTGATATATTAAGCACATTGTTTTTAACCTCATATTCACGTATACCTAAGTCATATCCCGCTTCATCAGCCAACATAACTCGTTTGAGAGATGAACAATCAGGTATACCCAAACGTCTTACATGAAGTTTTAAGTCTCTGTCCTCGTAATCGTTGTTGATAATAACTATAACCGCCTGCTTATCAGTAAATCTGCCATAGCTGATAATCTTATAACCACCATACAAGAACATAACCGAGCCCTTCATAAGTGCTTCGTGATTCTTGTGAATCTTTATAATATCTTTGTGGAAATTGATAAGCTCTTTATCTTCTCTTCCCCAAGGATATGTTCTTCTGTTATCTGGGTCAGTCCAACCACAAAGTCCTGCCTCATCTCCATAGTATATAGTTGGCGCTCCAGGCCATGTCATCTGAAAAACCACCGCCGCTCTAAAAACACCTTTGTTAATGTTTTCATTAGCAGCATCTGGTCCCATAGTATGTATACGACCTACTCGTCTGTTGGTTCGTGTCAAAAATCTGGAATGGTCGTGATTTGACAACTCATTCATGGCAATCTCAAGTGAATTCTGGTTAAATCTTGACATATGATGTCTGAGCGAGCCGGTAAAAGCATCCGGATTACCAAGCAAATCACCTCTAAACTCATCACTGTGTTTCTCCACACCGGTAAGAAACCAAGTAATAGGTTCCATAAAGGCGTCATAGTTCATGACCGTATCCCACTGGTCTCCCATAAGCCAGCTCTTCGCATCACCATAATGCTCTGCTAAAATAATAGCTTCTGGGTTGGCCGCCTTTACTCTTTTTCGGAAGTCTCGCCAAAACTTGTGATTGAATTCTTCTGTGTGTCCTAAATCAGCTGCAACATCAAGTCTCCAACCATCACAGTTATACGGTGGTGAAACCCACTTTTCCCCAACGTGCATAATATACTCATAGAGCTTTTCAGACTCCTCATAATTGAGCTTAGGAAGAGTATCATGTCCCCACCATCCATTGTAAGTGGGATTGTATGGCCATTTCCACTGATCCTGGAATTTGAAAAAGCTTCGATATGGGCTATCGTGATCAATAAAAGCACCCTTTTCATAGCCTTCTTGATTCTCGTATATACATTCTCTATCTAACCATTTGTTGAAGGAGCCACAGTGATTGAAAACACCATCTAAGATAATCTTCATACCTCTTTTGTGAACTTCCTCAACCAGTTTTGCAAACAGTGCGTTGCTGGCCTCCAAGTTGGCTTTGTCTGTTACCCTTGTGATATATCTGGTAGACTCTTTGTTTGTTCGAGAGCCATTCTGCAGACACTCGCCTTCGTCTTTTAAAATTACACCGAAATGAGGATCAACATAATCATAATCCTGTATATCATATTTGTGGTTAGATGGTGATACAAATATAGGGTTAAGATAAATAACATCAACACCCAAATCCTGAAGATAGTCTAATTTGTTCATAACACCCTGCAAATCTCCACCATAGAAGGAACGCACATCCATATTGTCAGGATATTTGAACCAATCTGTAACTCGTCTTGTTCCCTCACCAATGTAGCAGTACTCATTGTCTAGAACATCGTTGCTCTCGTCACCGTTGCAAAATCTATCAACGAATATCTGATAAAATACTGCACCTCTAGCCCATGAAGGCACTGCGAAACCTGGGAATATTTGAAAATTGTAATCTGGGTTTAAATGATTCTGTGTACCCAGTTTGTTGTAGTAACAAATAACATTGCCAGCTACTACCTCGTAATAATAATCTATATTGTCATCCACTGCAGGAATGGTATATGCATAGTAATCAAACAGGGAATCTGAGTTTTCCACAGACATCCTCACTCTATTGCCATCATATATCAAATAGACAGCGTCAACATTGTCTATTGCTGTCCTGAACTTAATTGTAACAGACTCTCCTTTTGCCACCTGAGCAGGGGTTCTGTAGTATTCTGTACCGTCAGCAAATAAAGCTCCTATGTTAAGGGCTGTCTTGGTATTGAAAACATATTCAAAAACTTTGTGGGCGTTTAGTCTTCTCTCTGACATTATGCCGCCTCCCGCTACTATAAAAATAATAATAAAACCAATATCTATTTTAATACAATATTAAGATTTTAACAATAATTTACAACAAAAAACTTGGTAAAATATACAGAAAAAGGAGAAAAGGACAGTCACCGTTCGACTGCCCTTTTCGAGAAGGTATTTTGTTACTTATGGGGTGTAGCAAAAAACTATATAATGTATTGGGGGGGTTACAATGCTATTATATCAAATATCTGTAAAAAGTCTGCCCAAACATTCTTGTTTTTTTTGTACATTTTTGTGCATTTTGTCTTTCGTACGTTTCCGATAGGCTTTTTTTGGATTATTTTTTGTGTAATTTAACCATAGCACCCTGTTCTTCATCGTCGTTTTAAACAAAAAATCTTCGATTTTTCCCGTGAAAAAAATCGAAGATTTAGTAATTTTTTTATATTGAATATATTGACATTACTCTTCTCCACCAATTTCGAGAACAGGATCTTCTGAATTCTCAGTATTTGGTCTGCCAAACAATGCCTCAAACTCAGGTCTGTCAATACGCTCTTTCTCGAGAAGAAGATTTGCACACTTGTGTAATACTTCTATGTTCTCTTCTATGATTTTCTTTGCTTCCTCATAACATTCGTTGATTACATTTCTTACCTCAGTATCAATAAGCGATGCAACCTCTTCACCATAGCTTCTTGAATGTCCTAAATCTCTGCCAAGGAATACTTCCTCGTTAGTGTTAGTCTCGTAATTTATCAGACCAACCTTATCAGACATACCAAACTTTATAACCATAGCCTGTGCTGTTGATGTAGCATGCTTAATGTCCTGTGAAGCTCCTGTTGTTATATCATCAAAAATAATTTCCTCTGCAATTCTACCTCCAAAGGATACCATAATATCCTGAAGCATTTTCTTCTTGGTAAGAAATACATTATCATTTTCTGGAAGTGGCATTGTATAACCACCTGCACCATGTCCATTTGGAATAATTGATACAAGGTGTACAGGTCCAACCTCACTCAAAAGATGGAATAAGATTGCGTGACCTGCCTCGTGGTAAGCAGTAATCTTTCTTTCTTTTTCCGGAACAAGACGACTCTTTTTCTCACCGCCTATACCAATCTTAACAAAGCTCTTATCAACATCTTCCTTGTTGATATACTTTCTATCCTTCTTAGCTGCACAGATAGCTGCCTCATTCATGAGGTTCTCCAAATCAGCACCTGCAAAGCCAGCAGTAGTTCTGGCAATCTCATGCAAGTTTACATCGTCTGACAATGGTTTATTTCTGACATGAACCTTAAGAATAGCCTCACGACCTTTAACATCAGGTCTTCCAACCAATATCTTTCTATCAAAACGTCCCGGACGAAGAATAGCAGGGTCAAGTATATCAACTCTGTTAGTAGCCGCAAGAACTATAATTCCTTCGTTGGTTCCAAATCCATCCATCTCTACCAGCATCTGGTTAAGTGTCTGCTCTCTCTCATCATGACCGCCGCCAAGACCTGAACCTCTCTTACGGGCAACTGCATCTATCTCATCTATAAACACAATACAAGGCGCATTCTTTTTTGCATCCTCAAACAAATCTCTTACTCGGGATGCACCAACACCTACAAACATCTCTACAAAGTCTGAACCTGAAATTGAGAAAAACGGAACACCAGCCTCACCAGCTACTGCTTTTGCAAGAAGTGTCTTACCTGTTCCCGGAGGGCCCTCCAAAAGAACACCCTTAGGTATTCTGGCACCTAAGTCGCTGTACTTCTTAGGATTCTTTAAGAAGTCAACCAGCTCCTCCATGTCCTCCTTTTCCTCGTCAAGTCCTGCTACATCTTTGAAGGTGTATTTTTGATCATTCTCAGAAGCCATTCTCGCACGGCTCTTACCAAAGTTCATAACCTTGCCACCGCCGCCGCTTCCGCCGCCACCAGACATTCCACCCAGCAGCATTGTAAACAGGAATATAACCATTAACACAATAAGTATAATTGGCAACCATGTAAGGAATGTACTCTCTCTGGTCACATCGCTCATACTCATTTTTATAAGTCCATCACTATATTCAACCACTATGTCCTGAACAAGGTTAATGTCTGAAGCATAAAACTCAACTGCCTCCATAGTGTCTCTATACTCAAAACGTACTATACCTGTTGGCACTTCCTCATTCTGATATATGTGAACTGTTCCTATGAGATTTAATCTCACATCTCTTTCAAAATCATCAATTGTGTAATTTACGTCTGTGACAGAATTTTTATTTTGTACCCACAGAACAACACAAAAACCGAGAAGAATCAGGAGAAGATAAAATCCTAATCCTTTTCTCATACCACTTTTCATTATCGTGCTCCCTTCGTTTTATATTGTTTATCTAATGCAGATTATTCTTCTATAACTCCAATGTATGGAAGATTTCTGTATTTTTGTGCACAGTCGAGACCGTATCCCACCACAAATCTGTCTGGAATAATAAAACCTGTCATATCCGGCTCAATATCAACAACTCGTCTGTCTGGTTTATCTAAAAGAGTTATAACCTTAAAGCTAGCTGGTTTTCTCTCCTTAAGAATCTTTACAAGATAAGACAATGTCCTACCTGAATCCATAATATCCTCAATAAGAATAACTTCTCTTCCCTCTATGCTCTCATCTAAATCTTTTACAAGCCTCACAATACCGGAAGATGTTGTACCATCACCATAGCTACTTACCGACATAAAATCCATAGTTACAGGAATAGTAAGTTTTTTTGCAAGCTCACACATAAAAAATACACTACCCTTAAGTACTCCTATAATATGAACTGTCTTTCCTTCGTATTCTTTGCTGATAGCCGCAGCCATCTCCTCAATCTTTGCTTCTACCTCAGCTTCTCCAATAAGTATTCCTACTTTTTCAGCCATACTATACCTCCCCTTTTCCTATGTATTTCATATATATAATCTCTGTAGTATCCTGACTTACCTTATAAGCTTCGCTGTACCTAAGACCCAGCACCCAAATAATTTCCTTGCCACATGCAACCACAGGCCAGCTTGCTCTTTTCTCTCTGTCTATCTTATTGTCTATAAAAACTCTAGACAGTTTTTTTGTTCTGCCTGAGTTGTCAATTACAATATAGTCCCCTTCTTGTGGAGTTCTTATACAAAGACTATCTTTCATTTTATCATAATCAGCCATTTTAGTATAGATTTTTTTGGAAACTTCTAAATCTGGACTATTCTTAAGGAAAGATATCTGTAATTCTCCCCAGTTTGGAATATCATATACACCTTCAGCTTTTATATCAATACTATATTCATCCGTATTCTTATGACTATTGCTTATGATAAGTTGATCGTAGCTTCTTCGCGCTTTGATGCCATATGGTAACTCTATCATCTTGCCAGTATCCTGATATATAAGGCTCACCGCAGACATAATATGTTTTCTGGTTATGTCTTTCTTGAGACCTGCCACTTCCCCCAAAGCTTCTCTTACCACATGTTCCTGTAATACCGGGTTATATTTGTATATCTGATTAATATCTAAAACAACTGTCTTATCTATGTTTTCTGTCTTAGTATTTTGATATTTTTCCATAGCTTTCCCATGGATAAATTGGTAGCTTTCTTTAGCGTCTTCAGCCATATGACAGATATGCTCCACCGCTTTGGCATTAATCTCAGTCATAGCAGGAAGTATAATATGTCTAATTCTATTCCTGTCATAATCAAGCCCCTGATTAGTTGAATCCTCTCGGTATCCCTGACCTATATCGCCAAGATATTCTTCTATCTTATCTCTGGTAACTCCTAACAGAGGACGCACTATATTGTCTCTTTTTGCCTGGATACCAGCCATGCCATTTAAGCCACTGCCCCTTAGCATATTGAATATAACTGTCTCTGCCAAATCATTTTTATTGTGGGCAACAGCAATCTTAGCCATGCCATACTCTTTGCACACCTCTTCAAAGCACTGATACCTAAACATACGGCCAGCCTCTTCTACCGATAGCTTTTGTCTTGTAGCTAAGACAACTATATCCTCACTAAAGCTTCTAAACGGAATCCCAAGTTTTTCACAGAGTTTTCTGGCAAACTCCTCATCACCTAACGCTTCCTCTCCGCGAATCATATGATTGATGTGTACAGCTATAAGTCCATCCTCGCCTATACCAAGTCTATCTCTCAACGAGTGTAGGGTGCATAAAAGGCATACCGAATCAGCTCCACCAGACAAACCGACAACCAATTTGTCCCCGGGGAAAATCAAATCATTTACAGTTATATAATTGTACACCTCATTTATAAATGTTACCATACTCTTCACCGTAAAAATGTCAAATTTTAACTCTAAAATAATATCACATGAAAACTTTTATGTATATAGTTGTCACAAAGTTTTAACAAGTTTACATACTATCACGGTAGCGTCATCCTTAAGCCTGTTTCCGCTTAAACCTTTTATGCGGGAAATTATATCTGTTGCTATATCCTCCGGTTCATCGCTGTCCATCTCAAGCAATATCTCTCTCATGTAATCTTCTTTGTTCTCAAAAATGATACTCTCCAATATTCCATCACTCACCATTACAATTATATCATTATTATAAAACTTTTTGTTACACTTTTCACAAACTGCTCCTTCCACAACTCCAACGGGCAAAGAGGTTGATTTTACCATTTCCAACCAATTGTTTCTCTTTATAAATGTGGTTGCTGCACCTTGCTTATATAATTTACCATAACCGGAGTGCTGGTCCACAAGCAACATATCCAAAGTAGAAAAGGATTCTCCTCTATTTTTGTCTGACAAATATGAGTTGACCAATCTTATGGACATATCCTGATCAAACCCTGCAGACAAAAGTTCCTCCATTGCTTCTATCAAGGAATTACTATCCATGGCTGCGCTTTCACCATTGCCCATGCCATCTGCAATTATTATTAGCTTTTGCCCCTCATGTATATCTCCTATATAAAAATTATCTCCACTCACTTCATCTTCATACTTGCTAAGACAACGAACTGCTGTAATGCATTTAAATGCCGGTTTTTGGTAAAAACATATTACTTCGTAATTTCTGCTTACTATACTCCTGCTTTCCTCTTTTAGAAGAAATTCAACCTTCATTTCATTTTGAATTATCTGGCGTAACACCTCTGCATGAACCAGACGCCCTCTTCTTACACGAGCTGTCAAATACACCTCATATCTGTCTTCCTTGTTTTTTACCAGTATAAGATTTTTAACCTGAATATCCCTTATGGCCAATTCATCAATTATTCTCGCCTCAATGGTTTTTCTAAGAGGCACCTGCTTGTCCAACTGATTTGTAAAGTTCTCTATAATCTCCCCCACATCATTAAATCCAATTCCTGTAGCAGCGTCCTTGACCATTGTATATTCTATTCTTTTAAATGCAGAAGCCAAAGCATTTATTCTGCTTATTACCAAGCGCCCCCACTCTGGAGAATTTTCTGCCAATTCTTCATTTTTAACCTTATCATCAACCCTAAGCAACAATCGTGGCGGCGCCAAAGCAAAAACAAACAAAGCCGTCAGCAATGCTTTCAATCCATTTTCCTCCAACAAAATTTCGTAAAGGCCCATTCCCAAACCATAATACACCAAGCAAAAAATAGCGGCAAATACCAATCTACCACCCGAAAATACAGCAAATAAAGACACTGAAATTATACCCACCAAAATCCAAGCCGTCAGATAGTCCTGATTTTCCACTTTAGCGGACATTATGGAAGCGGCAATCACAGTCCATGACATTCCAACTCCAAATCCAAACTTATAATTAGCAAACATAATACTAAATAAAGCAAAGGCCTCCGCTATAACCACTGTCTCTGCCACCTCTACAGGCATACCATACAACACAGCTGCTGCAAGTGCCATTACACAAAGAGCAGCCTGACTATCTGTCACCACCTTTACGTAATCCTTTTCAATTACATTTATACCATGTGTAAATATAACTGTTACAGAAAACACCATGGCACCTTCTCCGAACATCCTTACCAGGGAAACAGCTTGTCCCGAAAGATAATATGTACAAAAATTTGCAGTAATGGCTACTAAGCCTGTCAAAAAAGACATATACCATACATTACCTCTATTTTCTATGAGGGCTTTTAGGTTAATCAGCATCCCTATAATCAACATAGCCACACTATATCTTACCACATCCAAAAAAGGCATGGAAAAAGCCAAACCCATAAGGATTCCTCCGTAAGCCAACAAACCACCTTGCCCAGATATAACCGTAGCTGCAAAAAAGCCAAGCGCAAGAGGATTTATCCCTAACAGCAAACTCCCTCCTATAAAAAAACCTGCTATTCCTACCCATATCCTTCGTGATATTTTTTTCAGACCCATATTATACCCCCACAACAACAAACTATATAAATAATGTCATAGTAGTGTATCTCTTTTTTCAAAATTTAGTTGTCAAACTGTGGCAGTATTTTCTTTTCTTAACTGACAAAAAAGGTTGCAGATAACTGCAACCTTTTTTAATCTATTCTGCTGGTTTAATGACAATCTCATCAGGATATACAAGTCCAAGCTTATCCTTTGCAACATCCTCTATGTAATCGTTAGTCATCATATATTGTTCCTGAGCAATTAAATTTTCTCGTTCAATATTTGCCTGTTCAATTTTTTGTTCCAAAGCAATTTCTGTTGCTCGAAGCTCTTTGCTCCTGTCATATAGAGTTGAAACTCGTACCACTACAACTACGCACACAAAAACAACAGCCGCAACAATGATGAGGCTTGTAATATTCGACTGTCTTCTAGTTGTTTTTCTTTTTCTGAGTCTTCCTCTAATACTTCCCATATCCATACCCTATAAAAATTGTTTAAAATACGTGTATGCACTACACCTAAGTTTACAATATAGTTACTTTAATTTTACTTCGTTTTTTGTGTTTTTTCAATATTTTATTTAATTTTTTATGGTTTTTTTCGCAAAACACAAGATATGGGATATAACCTTCCACAAAGCCCAACCTATGGTATATATATAAACAACAAGTCCCACCACAATACCTACAAATATGTATATTCTCAGTTCTCCTTCATTGTACTCATGAACATTATCAATGCAAACTACTGTCCATATTAACCAGTATATAAGATCCTCTAAACTTATAAAAAAATTATTGTGGGATATTATTCTTCTGATAATTCTCAATGCATCATAGGTAATTCCCATAAATGCACCCATCATTACACTAACAGCCAACATATTTAATTGAATATCTATCATTTTTACTTAAACAATCTCCCCACAAATCTGGATGCTCTTTTCCCTGGCGAGTTATCTTCAGAATATATTAAACTGTCTATCCGTCCTTGAAATTCAAGTTCACCCCTATCTACATCCAAGCTGATTACATGAAGCTCCTCACCCTTCACAGTAAGGCATCCCATTTCAGTAGAAAGTTTTACTTCCTCTGGCGCAAAAGCAATAACACTTTTTATGCCATTGAAACTCCCCTTATGGCGATTTATTATATTTAAGTTGTGAACTTTAGTATTTGGTATATTTTCCATAAGTATACCTCCCCATTACGTAACAACATATATATTATTATATGTTGGAACTCACAGGAGTATTACCCACTCGGTTATAGATATTTGTACATATCCTTTGCATCTTCCTTTTTGGTGCTGTCTGCAATCATTGTTACCTCAGCCTTCACCGACTTGTTACCAAAAGCAATCTCTATAACATCTCCTATCTTAACATCGTAAGATGCCTTCACAACTTTACCATTTACCTGTACACGTCCAGCATCACAGGCTTCATTAGCCACCGTTCTTCTCTTTATAAGTCGTGACACTTTTAAATATTTATCTAATCTCATACTATCCCTCCCAAGAGTATTATCTGCAAAATATATTCTTTCACAAAGTAAATAATTTGTCAAAATAAATATGGGCCATCGCAACTAGCACGACAGCCCATATCTATATATATCCGGTGTGGATTAGTTAACAGAATCCTTTAAAGCCTTACCAGCCTTGAACTTAGGAGCCTTAGAAGCAGCAATCTTCATAGTCTCGCCAGTTCTAGGATTTCTACCCTCTCTTGCTGGTCTCTCAGAAACCTCAAAAGTACCGAAACCAACTAACTGGATCTTCTCGCCCTTCTTTAACTCTGCAGCAACTGTGTCAGTGAAAGCCTTAAGTACCTTCTCTACCTCAGTCTTCTTCATGCCAGTCTTCTCAGCCATGCTTGTAACTAATTCATTCTTGTTCATCGAATATTCCTCCTATATAATACAAAAGTTTTTTGATTACTAATATTCAAGTTAAAGTAGTAATCCCCTTGTAATCGTGACATTGTGTAAATGCCCTGCATTTATTTATACCCTTTTAGCCATTATTTGTCAAGGGAAAACCCACGGAAATCTTAAACTTTTGAATTTTTTTCTGTATAATTAGAGCATTTTACTAACCTTCCATCTGTTTACCCAGAAAATTAGCTGCAATTACCGCTGCCTTTTGCTCAATTTCACCTATTGCCCTATCTCCTTCACGGCTCAAAACAATTACTGCACCTATGGCATCACCTTCGCATATTATGGTCTGTACAATCTGTCCAGTATACTCATTTTCTCCATTTCCCAATATTTTTATAAATTTCTTCTCACCTTTTTTTGCCATAATAGCCTCTCGGTCGTTAATGGCTTCCTCCAACTCCCTGTGAAGACTTTTTCCAAGGAGCTCTTTTTTAGGTAAGCCTGCCACTGCTATTATTTGATCCCTATCACAAACGCAAACCCCGCATCCCAGAATCTGTGCTGTTGCCTCAACATACTGCTGCGCAAATCCACTTAGTTCTCCTATAGGTGAGTATTTTTTTAATATTATTTCTCCGTCCTTATCGGTAAATATTTCCAGTGGATCACCACTACTGATAACATTGACAGTAAAGAGTCGTTCTGGTTGATTGCGAGTCTTCAACCGAACCTTTGTAGTGGAGCAGTCATCGCCACCTTCCAAAGATAGGTCAGCTTTGAATTTTCTGCTTT
>SVED01000085.1 GCA_015057515.1 Lachnospiraceae bacterium | reverse complement strand
TGGAAAGAACTTTGGACAGGGTAAGAACTCATGGCTTACAGGTACTGCTGCATGGAATATGGTAGCAATTTCTCAGTACATCTTAGGTGTACAGCCTGATTTCGATGGTCTTAAGATTGATCCATCAATCCCATCAGCTTGGGATGGTCTTACTGCTACACGTCAGTTCCGTGGAGCAACTTATGACATCAAGGTTTCTAATCCAGATCACGTTTGCAAGGGTGTTAAGAGCATGACTGTTGACGGCAAGGCTGTTGACGGGAATGTAATCCCAGCATTCGGAGATGGTGCAACTCATACAGTAGAAGTAGTTATGGGCTAATCCCCTACTTCTTACAAAAGTTCGACCAAAATGTGATTATCATATTATTAAGGCGATAAGAAAAGACTTCAGTATGTTTTCATACTGAAGTCTTTTTAAAAATGGTATTTTTTTGGATACAAATTTGATACATTTATGTTTTATAATATAAGTAATGGTTTTTTAGGAGGTGTATCAATGAAAAAAAAATTTGTTTTAATAACCATGTCATTTATACTTATTATGGCTTTCACCGGATGTAACAAATCAGAAAGCAAGAATACAAGTGAAAGTGTTTCCACAGAAGCTACCACCGAGGCTACAACAGAAGCTACTACAGAGGCTACCACAACAGCTTCTACAGAAGAAGAGATTACAAGCACTGATTTATTTGCAGACACCAACTTAGAGACTTTTGAATTAACTTCAGAGGACTTACATGACGGAGTATGGGATCCAGCCATTGCAAATGTAGACGGTGGTTTAAATGTTTCACCACAACTTTCATGGGAACCTGTTCCTGAAGCAGCCTGCTATGTTATATTTATGGTAGATACCTCCGCAGATGAATGGTTACATTGGAAGTCAAACAACGTTACCGAAACTAATCTTCCACAGAGATGGGCTTCTGCCGAGGAGTATGTAGGTCCATATCCACCTGGAGGTACACATTGCTACGATATATATGTGTTTGCCCTCAGAGAACCTGTTGAAAAGGTAAAGGGTACCCTAAACGCACCACATACTCTCTTTTACAAGAACACTATGGAGTTGGATGTAATAGAAGAAGGCTCAAGTGGCAATATAATTTCATACGGTTATTTGCCAGGAACATACACCAGGAATTAGTTATCTTCTCGTAATATATTTTATATGAAGTAAATTGTAAGGATTATGTCTGGATGTAGGTTTAATAATTCCTGAAGACAATTAGGATTCTTAGTATATCTTAGGCTTAAAAGCTTTCGATGAAGCGTGTCGTGGACAGCTGTCTGAGTGTGTCTATAGGGAATTGGGGTATATTTTTTAGCAACTTTACGCTTGTGCAAATATCTAAGATTTTAAACTTGCGATGTTTGATTAGGCACTGCTTTCGCGAACTCGGCACGCAATCAAACATCGAAAGCTTAAGCCTTAGATATACTTGAATCCGTAGAGGTGCGAAGGAATTATTAAACCTATATCCAGACATAATATTGACAAAATAATACATAAAATATATTATAGGAAAATAAAAAAGAGACCTTAACGGTCTCTTTTTTATATATACGGATTACTCCTCTACGCCAAGCTCCTTGAGCTGCTTGATAACATCCTCTACAGTAGCGATAGTAGCTAAGTCGTCAGAAGGAATCTCACAGTTGTACTCCTCCTCAAGAGCCATAACAAGCTCGTAAAGGTCAAGTGAATCTGCACCAAGATCATCCTTGAAGTTAGTTGTTAACTCGATGTCACTAGCATCAACGCTTAACTGCTCTGCAATAATGTCTTTTAACTTCTCAAACATTTTTAAAATCTCCTTTAAGTAAATTTTATATTGTCAATATACAACAGTGTCAAATATATGTCAAGGAAATGATATACTTTTTTTTTAGCTTTTTTTATAAAAATTAGAAAGAAAATTTGTTAAATTCTGATAATGGCATAGGTCTCGCAAAATAGAAACCTTGAGCAATATCACAGCGTGAATTTTTGAGGAAATCCACATGTTCTTTCGTTTCAACACCCTCTGCAATAACCTGTAACCGAAGATCCTTTGCCATATCTATAGTATGATTAATAACTATCTTTCCTTTCTCAGATGCAATCTCACTATCAAGAAAATCCCGGTCAATTTTAATAGTATCTACAGTTATATTACGAATAAGGTTAAGAGATGAGAATCCCGCTCCAAAATCATCAACTTCAAGCTTAAAACCAAGGTTTTGAAGCTTAACCAACTCTCGATTCAACTCCTCTGGCTTATCCAAGAACAAGGACTCTGTAATCTCCAAAGTAAGCATACTTGTTGATATATCGTACTTTTTTACAAGATTTGTCAGCACCTTTTCCAAATCGTTATGATGAATATGATAACGAGAGATATTTACTGAAAGAGGTATTGGCTGCCTACCCTCATCAATCCATCCACGAATAGTCTTACAGGCTTGTTCCCACATATACTCATCTAGCTTAAGGATGAAGCCATTTTTCTCAAATAAAGGAATGAACTCCATCGGTGGCATAAGACCTTTTTCAGGATGTAACCATCTACACAAAACCTCTGCACCACATAATTCACCATTCGACAATCTATACTTAGGTTGAAGATACATTTTAAAATCTCCATTTTCCAAGGATTTGTGCATATCCTTCTCAATTTCGTTAGCACGGAGCATATCTTCTCTAAATTGTTCATCATAAAAGGCGCAGAATTTTAAAACATTACCTTTTGCAGTTCTTCCAGCAATCATAGCTCTATCACACATAAGATTGATAGGTACTGATAAATCGTCCGCAAGAAAAATACCATAGGAAGTGTTGATGTGAAAATCAAATTCATTTGTCTCTATACGCTTACGAATCTTCTCGATACTCTTAATTATATCTCCCTTTTTACCATATGGAATATAAAATGCAAACATATCAGAATGCATGCGGGCATAATTATCTTCCTCAGCGAATAAATCCCTTAAAGTGTCTGCAATAAATTTTAGAACTAAATCTCCATTTGTCATACCATACAAATCATTTATTGTTTTAAACTTATCAATGTCAAAAACAACAATGGCATAACTTTTATCTGGGTTATTAAGAATAGCCTGCTCTGCATTTGTGTAGAACATAGAATAGTTTGGAATATGAGTCAAACTATCTAAACAGTTTTTTTCTTCAATATTGTGAATTCTTAGTAAATCCTCCTTAGACATAGGAACTTTATTAGCTACGTTATCAAGGATATGAACTAGAAATGCCTTCTTCCCATCAAGCCAATCTATTTTACTAATTTCCCAAGTCAGAGCTCTATCTAACACCTCACTGTATCGGATAAGTGATATTGTTTTGTCAACTGAAGATGTAGCTACACAATCCATAGAAATCACTTCACTAGTGGAAAATATTTTTTGGCACTCTAAATAAAGCTTCTCTTCGAAAAGCTCCTTTGCCAACTGGTTCTCCAATAAAATCTCATAGGATTCCCCATCCACAATTGCAGTGGCCACATGCTCTGTGCACATAATGGATTCTATGATTGCCATAATGGTTTCTTTATCAAATTGTTGTGTTGAACCATTAGATATCATATTCCCTCCATATCTACTATGTAAATTTTCACTTACCTAATTAAATTTTATCATATAGTCAAATTATGTCAATTAAATAAATTGAAATTTGATATTTTTTCTCACATATAACACATTGACAGTGGAAATATAATACTTTATACTAATAACAGTAATTATTATCACTTTGACAAGGAGGTGAGTATCATGGTAGCAAACAAACCAACAAAATATAGCCATCAACGAGAAGCTATTATTACATTCTTAGCATCCAGAAAGGATCACCCTACTGCAGACGAGGTGTATCAAAATATTAAGGAAATCATACCAAATATCAGTCTTGGAACAGTTTATAGAAATCTCAAACAGCTTTCTGAATCTGGCAGTATACTTCGACTAACCTGCGATGGCAAAACAGACCACTTTGATGCCTGCACTAAGCCTCATTATCATTTTTTATGTAAATGCTGTGGTGGTGTAAAGGATATCCCTATGGAGCCTATGATTGCACTCATAGATGAAGCTACAAGTTGTACAGATTTTAAAATTGAGGAAGCAAACGTTTTATTTACAGGACTCTGTGACCTTTGCAAGAACTAAGTTTGTAACACAAAATCATACATATTTAAAAGAAAAGCGCTAATGTCTATGCAACTAAGCATAAACATTAGCGTTTTTTTACTGAATAAGAGTCATCGGATCTACCGGCACCCCATCCTTAGTAATTGCAAAGTATAAATGCACACCTTCCTCAGTGTAATAGCTTGAAGGTATTGCAAGTTCACCAATATTTTGTGATTCTGATACTGTATCACCTGCCACAACACATACATTCATTAGCTGACCATAGGTAGCCTCATATCCACTTCCCATATCTACTATAACAATTGTTCCGTATTCCTTAGTCTCAGTAACCTCTTTAACTACACCCTTACAAGCAGATACAACATCCTCACCTTCTTCACCTTCAATAAGGATGGCTGGGTTACATTTATATACATCTAAAGTCTGAAAATATATTGTAGTATCCATACTATAAGGAAGGACCACATTTCCAACGAGTGGCCAAACTAATGAATGCTCTTCATCAAAAACAAGCTCCTCAGACTCCGTTGTATCAGTTTCCACTACTTCCTCTGACACTGTTGATTCTTCACTAGTCTGACTAGCCTCAGCATCACTGTCTCCTACTACCTGTGACTCTGGTATTGCTCCAGAAGCATTCGCAAGCTGAGTATCCGTACTTTCTTCCGTTGTTACATCCTCTTTAATATTTTCTGCCACACTATTATCTGCAATATCCTCCACTGGCTGATTAAGGTCTACTGCATTTTCCTTTTTTACGCCTTCCTTTGTATTTTTTATGTCCATTGCTATCATAATTCCAGCAACTGCAAATATTCCAGCACAAATAGCGATATAAAATCCTTTTGAGCTAAATAATCCATTAAGTTTTCTCATAAAAAATATGCCTCCTGCTATTCTCCAATTTCTGAAAATAGTATAGACATATCTTTTCTTTTTTATTCAATAATACCCCGCGTATTATAAACTGCTTTTTCATAGGTATTTATGGCCTTTCTTCCATTTACATTTCCCCATTTTTCAATTACCTGCTCCTTTGTATAATATGTATAATCCAAATTGCTAGCATTTATCAATGTTTCATCTCCCATTGTATAATAAATACCTGCCCTTACAGCTACTGCTTGTGCTTCTATAATTTCCATATCCGCAGTCCAATCTACTAATCCCGGTAAAATTGACGCAATATAAATTTCCACATCAATAAGCTTGTTTTCACCGTTCACTTGTATGACAACGTCTTTTCCCGTATCAATCCCCTGTAAAATGGAATATTCAGACTCTTTGCCATTTAGAAAGCAGGTAATAATGTATGGTCCAACTAAAACTATAATTACCCCAACAAAAATCGATAAAATCCTATCCTTCATATATCACTCCTTTTATAAACCATCTTATTATATTTTATGAAACACGAACTTTTATTATGCACCTTTATATATCAATAAATATATCCACAAAAAAAGGACTGAAATCATCTTCATCAGATGATTTCAATCCTCGTATTTATTATATTATTATAACTTAACCTCTACCTTCTCAAGCTTCCAGATTTCCTGAGCGTACTGCTCGATAGTTCTGTCAGATGAGAACTTACCAGCGCAAGCTGTGTTAAGCATAGCCATCTGGGCCCAAGAATTCTTATCCTTGTAAGCCTCGTTTACTCTCTTCTGAGCATCTGCATAAGAATCGAAGTCCTTAAGAGTGAAGTAAACATCCTGCTTAACAAGTGTATCGTAAAGTGGTCTAAAGAGTTCCTTATCCTCTGAGTAAGTACCGTCTACTAACTGATCAAGTACCTTCTTAACCTTTGGATTTGAGTTGTAAACGTCCATTGGGTAGTAACCACCCTCGCGCTCATACTTCATAACCTCTTCAGCTGAAAGACCGAAGATAAATGCATTGTCTGCACCAACCTCCTCAACAATCTCAACGTTAGCACCGTCCATAGTACCAAGAGTAGGAGCACCATTTAACATGAACTTCATGTTACCAGTACCTGAAGCCTCTCTTGAAGCTGTAGAAATCTGCTCTGATACATCAGCCGCTGCAAAGATAATCTCTGCATTAGAAACTCTATAGTTCTCGATAAATACAACCTTAATCTTGCCCTTGATGGTCGCATCGTTATTAACAACATCAGCTACAGCATTGATAAGCTTGATAGTAAGCTTAGCAGTCTTATAACCAGCTGCTGCCTTGGCACCAAAGATAAATGTAGTTGGAGTGAAATCCATATCTGGATTTGCCTTTAACTCATTGTAAAGGTGCATAATGTGAAGAATGTTAAGCTGCTGTCTCTTGTACTCATGAAGTCTCTTAACCTGCACGTCGAAGATTGAGTTAGGGTCAACCTCGATACCATTGTGCTCCTTGATGTACTCAGCAAGACGAACCTTGTTCTTGTACTTAATATCCATGAATTCCTTCTGAGCCTTCTTCTCAGTTACGTGCTTCTTAAGCTTAGCCATCTGAGAAAGGTCAGTTATCCAGCCATCACCAATCTTCTTAGTTACCCAAGCTGCAAGGAGTGGGTTACCGTGAAGAAGAAATCTTCTCTGAGTGATACCATTAGTCTTATTGTTGAACTGGTCTGGTCTCATCTGATAGAAATCCTTAAGCTCTCTCTTCTTAAGAATCTCTGTGTGAAGCTGAGCAACACCATTTACAGAGTAGCTACCTGCGATTGCAAGGTGAGCCATCTTAACCTGTCCATCGTAAAGGATAGCCATATTTCTAACCTTATTCTGATCACCTGGGTAAGTATCCTCAATAAGCTTAACATATCTTCTGTTAATCTCGTCAACAATCTGATAGATACGTGGAAGAAGTCTCTGGAAGAGGTCGATTGGCCACTTCTCAAGTGCCTCAGCCATAATAGTGTGGTTAGTGTAAGCACAAGTTCTGCAAGTGATATCCCATGCCTCATCCCACTCTAAGCACTCCTCGTCAACAAGAATTCTCATAAGCTCTGCAACTGTTACAGTTGGGTGAGTATCATTAAGCTGGAATGTAACCTTATTAGGAAGGTCTCTAATATCTGAATTAGTCTCCTTAAACTTCATAATTGCTCTCTGGATAGAAGCTGATACGAAGAAATACTGCTGCTTTAATCTAAGCTCCTTACCTGAGTAGTGGTTATCATTTGGATAAAGAACCTCAACAAGGTTTCTAGCAAGGTTCTGCTGCTCAACTGCCTTCTGGTATTCACCCTTATCGAATGAATTAAGGTTGAACTCCTGAATAGCCTCAGCATCCCAAATTCTAAGTGTATTTACAACATTGTTGCCGTAACCAATAACTGGAAGGTCATATGGTACCGCACGAATTGACTGATAATCCTCGTGAACAAAGAAATTCTTACCATCTCTGCACTCTGTACGAACGTATCCGCCAAACTTAACCTCTACAGCATACTCTGGACGTCTAACCTCAAATGGATTACCATCCTTTAACCAGTTATCTGGCTTCTCAATCTGATATCCATCCTCGATTGCCTGCTTGAACATACCGTAACGATATCTGATACCACAACCATATGCTGGGTAACCAAGTGTTGCAAGAGAGTCAAGGAAACAAGCTGCAAGTCTACCAAGACCACCGTTACCAAGGGCAGCATCTGGCTCCTGGTCCTCGATGAAGTTAAGGTCAAAGCCCATCTCATCAAGTGCTTCCTTAATCTGCTCGTAGCTAGTTAAGTTGATTAAGTTGTTACCAAGTGCTCTACCCATCAAAAATTCCATTGAAAGGTAGTAAACAGTCTTAGCGTTCTTTTCCTCATACTCCTTATGAGTTGCTATCCAGCGATCGATAATATCATCTCTTACTGCATAAGAAACTGCCTGGAATACCTGCTGTGGAGTTGCTTCATCAATTGTCTTTCTAAAGAGATTCTTAACGTTGTTAATGACCTCTTTCTTGAAGCTTTCCTTGTCAAAGTCAGCCATCTTCTTCATATTTGTCCTCCTTAATAATCCATGAGTTTAAATGTTCTTCATGGGGTGTTATGTGTTTACAGTATGAATTTATTTTTCATCTGTTTATTTTTGTTGGAATAAACCATTGTTTAGTTTATCAAAAATTCGCATATTATACAATGATTTAATTTATTTTCGTGTATTCTTACCTATATTTAATGTTTTGACAAATTTTTTTATCTATTTTACCTATACTATATCAGACAATATTCTTATGAAACCGTTTACTTACTCATTGGTATGATATGATGTTGGGATATTTAGCTTCGTCACCTTCTTATGGGAGATTATTGTTCATATTCTGGGCAGTGGTGATTGGAATTTCTCTATATGCCCGGGATTTTGCTCCCAAGGTCAGTTTTTCAGAATTTTCTGGGCAGTGGCGATTGAAATTTCTCTATATGCCCAAGATTTCATTCCCGTTGCAATTTCAAAATTTTCTGTACAAATAAAAACTGCGCCACAGCCTTGGAATGCCATAGCGCAGCAATATTGTTCATTTACATTTTTCATATATTACTGAGGTGTAAACTGAAAGTTGATGATGTCCTGCTATCCTGCAAGTAAACCTAAAACAAGAAATACTCCCATCGATAAAATAAACGGAATTATCATCATACAAATACCTACCGCAATAAAATTATCCGTCTTCTCACC
>SVED01000084.1 GCA_015057515.1 Lachnospiraceae bacterium | reverse complement strand
TGTCTTGTTCTCTGGATCCCACTTAGAAAGTCTGTAGGTTACATCATCTGCAACACCTAAAGTATTGAGACAGTAGATTGCAAGCTCAAGACATCCCTCAAGCTCCTCGTTAACCTGGTCTGGACGTATAACAAGGTGTCCCTCTGAAATAGTGAACTGACGAACACGAGTTAATCCGTGCATTTCACCTGAATCTTCATTTCTAAATAATGTTGAAGTCTCACCGTATCTGCAAGGTAAGTCTCTGTAAGATTTTTGGCTTGCCTTGTATACATAATACTGGAATGGACAAGTCATAGGACGAAGTGCAAATACTTCCTTATCCTTCTCCTCGTCACCAAGGACAAACATGCCATCCTTGTAGTGATCCCAGTGTCCTGAAATCTTATAAAGGTCAGACTTTGCCATAAGAGGGGTCTTGGTTCTCATGTAGCCACGCTTTTCCTCCTCATCCTCAATCCATCTCTGAAGAGTCTGGATAATCTGAACACCCTTTGGCATAAGAAGTGGAAGTCCCTGACCGATAACGTCAACAGTTGTAAAAAGCTCTAATTCACGACCGAGCTTGTTGTGGTCACGAAGTTTAATGTTCTCAAGGAACTCAAGTCTCTCCTCAAGGTCAGCCTTCTTAGTGAATGCAGTACCGTAAATACGAGTAAGCATTTTGTTGTCTGAGTTTCCTCTCCAGTAAGCACCTGAAGATGAAGTTAACTTGAAGAACTTAACAGCCTTGGTATTCATAAGGTGAGGACCTGCACAAAGGTCAGTAAAGTCGCCCATAGTATAGAAGCTAATAGTTGCATCTTCTGGAAGGTCGTTGATAAGCTCTACCTTGTAAGGCTCCTCCTTCTCCTCCATAAGCTTGATTGCATCAGCTCTAGGAAGGGTAAATGCAGTAACTTCAGAACCTTCCTTAACTATTTTCTTCATCTCAGCCTCAATCTTATCTAAATCTTCACGGCTAAGTGAAGGCATATCGAAATCATAGTAAAATCCATTGTCAATAGCTGGTCCAATGGCACATTTAGCATCTGGGAAAATGTGCTTAACAGCCTGAGCTAAAATGTGGCTTGCTGTATGCCAGAAGGTTTTCTTTCCTTCTTCGTCATTAAATGTGAAAATGTTAAGAGTAGAGTCCTTATCCACAATAGTTCTAAGGTCACATACTTCTCCGTTAATCTCTGCCGCGCAAGCCATACGTGCAAGACCTTCGCTAATATCAGCGGCTATGTCATAAGCACTCATTGGCTGAGCATATTCCTTTGATGATCCGTCTTTTAAAGTGATAATCATAGTTTTTCTCCTTTTCTACAATGATTTTTGGATTTGCTGGCTACACCTAAACTAAGAATTTGGTGGCTGGCATTCGCTAAGGATATAAAGAAAGTCCCTAGCGTAAATAATACGCTAGGGACGATAAATCGCGGTTCCACCCTAGTTCCATTCCAAAACTAATCTCATATAAAAAATATGAGCGATATAGTTTAAAAGGAATGACACTTACTTATGATTGTAACGTAATCAACGGCTTATGTTTTGCATAAGCAGCTCCGAGGTAGTTTTCTCATAAGCGTATTCTAGATTCTCTCTCAGCGGGTAGTGGAATCCTCTCTGTAGACCGTTTCTATGATACTCGTCTCTTCATAGCTGATAAAATATTTAACTAAGATTGATTGTAGGACTACAGACTTAAAATGTCAAGTGGGAAAATCTTGAGTCCTATATACCATCAATATCTTCCTTACATTTTTTTCCTTCAGCAAGTAATGCCTTCAGTGTATTTGCATCATTTTCTTCCATAGCAATCTTGTATTTTGTAAGGGAATTAATGAAGTAATCAAGCTCTTCGATTAAGCAATCCCTGTTCTCTAGGAAAAGCTCTGTCCACATAGTTTCATTTAACCAGGCAACTCTGGTTAAGTCCTTGTAGCTTCCGGCGGAGAAACCATCGTGGCTTTTGGCTGTAGGGCTTTTTACATAAGCGTTTGATACTACGTGAGCCATCTGTGAGGTGAAGGCAATCATAGCGTCATGACGATGTGCGTCACAGATGGTATATTTGCCAAAGCTTATTGGGGAGAGAAGTTTTTTTGCCTTTTCAATGACGTCAGTATCCGATAAATCCTCAGGAACCAGTACCATGGATGCACCGTTATACATATTTTTTGTACTGTATTCAAGACCTGAAAAATGTCGTCCTGCCATAGGGTGACCACCCACAAAGGTAAAGCCGTACTGTTTCGCAATAGGGAAGCAGGCGTTACATACAAATTCCTTTACACCACAGCAATCTATGACCATGGTGTGACTATCAATGTGAGGTGCCATGGTTGCGAGATAGTTTACGGTAGCCTGTGGGTATAAGGCGATAAGTAACAGGTCACAATCTGCTATAGTAGAGGAGTCTAATTTTCCGTCTATAATATTCATATCGTAGGCGCTATTCATAGCATTTTCATCAATATCATATGCAAGAACCTTGTGCTCTCCATGCTCGCCGTAGGCTTTGGCGAAGGAACCACCAATAAGTCCAAGTCCAACTATTCCAACTGTCATAACTATTCCATCCTTTATTTTCAATCTAAAAGTGAGTAAACTATCCGTAAAATAGTATAGCACGTTAAAGTGCGAAAGTAAATATGTGTATTTTACACAAAGAAATTTGTGAGAATATACTAGTGATTTTTGGTCAATACTTCAGTTATTCAACTGGCAAGTGGTCAGATAAAAAAAGGAGAATAAAAATGAAAACTAAAACCAAGATATATATGTTAGTACTTATATGGGGTGCAGTTATTTTGCAGCTGTATGTTGGATCTGCAGTAAGCAGGGAAGAAAAACTTGTGGAGCAGGTTATGAGTGAAGGAACAGATAATATTGTGACAAGTACGGTAAAAGCATATGCTTTTTATGATGATGGAGAACTTTCAGAGGATGCAAGAGTTCTTATTGCCAGAAATCTGGCCATGGAACTAGGTGTCACCTCTGGTTATGAGATAGACACCAGATACGATGGAAATAATGCTACAACAGAGCTTTTTAAATGTGGAAAGTATGGTGACACAGAGGTTAAGGTAATTACTATTGCCAATACAAAAGATAATGGTGAAGTAGTGTATGAGAATTATATTATGATGGAGATAGAGCTTAAAGGTGCAGCGGGAAGTAATGCCTACGCCTATGTGGAACAGTTAGAAGATATATACAAGGAGCTTGGAATGGTGGCAAACACCAATATTTATATGTGTAGCCAGGTTCCAGGAGAAATGACATCTAAAGAAATGGAAGCAGAAGCAGCAGACTTTTTAGATAGTATGGGGGCTACACAGATTGAAGAAGTGGGATTTGATGGTATAAAAATGATATATGGATATGGTAGCAATATAGGTGAATACGTGTATCATGGGGATGAAAAGGTCAATGTAAATATAGCATTTACCTATGACCAGGAGCAGGATGTGACCTATATTCATAGAGCAATTCCTTTTATTGATAAGTCATTTTAGAAAAAATATTTCATAGGCGAATTTTATATAAAAAGCAAGCATATTAATCTAGTAAAAATGTAGATATAGGGGGAGTTTATGATGTTTAGAAAACTCAGAAAAATAATCCTATTAGTGCTTGCTTTTTTTGTTGCATATTCCTTAGCAGGATGTGGAAAAAAGGGGGAAGAAATGAAAAAAGATTTAGATTTTACAGTGTGTGACGTGACCCGTATGCCAGAGGAATTATTAGATATTATTGAGGAGAAGAAGGGGAACATTTTCAAATTAAGTTACATGAATGATGATTATATGTACATCGCCATAGGTTATGGAGAACATAGCAGACAGAATTTGAATGTGGTTGTTGAGGATTTGTATATGACCGACAATGCTATTTATGTAGAGACTAATCTTATTACCGAAGAAAATACTAGTACAGACGGGCAAAAGGGGGAAACTTCTATGTACCCATATATTGTGCTAAAGTGTGAGAAATACGATTTGCCGGTAGTGTTTGATATTGACTAGGTAAGAGGCTTTATAAATGTACATTTAAGCATATTTTAAAAAATAAGGAATATATTAAAAACATAGGCACACATAATATATGTTAATAGTGGAGGAGTTATGGATTTTTGTAGAAAAGATATACATACAAATATTTTGAAGGCGTCAAAATACTCTCAATTAACAATAGATGAAGATTTTAATATAACAGATACAAAAGAGGATATAGAAAAAATCATAGCTAAGGATGGATACATAGTTGTGGAGGAGGTATCCTGTGAGGACAACAGGGTAAAGGTAATTGGAGAGGTATATTTTAAAGTTCTTTATAAGACAGTAGGAGATAAGCCGGATATAGAGGTTTATGAGGGCAATATTCCATTTGAGGATCAGGTTAACGTGGATGGTGTTGTCAGACATAATTTTGCCGATAGTCAGTGCAGACTTGAGGATATAACAGTTAGCATGATTAATTCGAGAAAACTGGAGGTTAGAGGACTTATCGGTAATTCCGTGTGCGTTTACGAGGACATAAAAGTAAATGCCACAACAGATTTAGAAAATGGTCAGGGAATAGAGTGCTTGTACAAAAAAATTATTTCTACAGACACGGTTATTTCCAAGAAGGACGTCTGTAAGATTAAGGAAGAGATAGATATTCCTCAGAACAAGCCTAATATTAAGAATATTATATGGTCTTCGGTAGAGCTTAGAAGTATCGAAACAAAACCTCTGGATAATAAAATTAGCATTAGAGGCGAGGTTGAAATATTTGTGGTATACAAGGGGCAGGAGGAACATTTACCTATTCAATACCTTTTTTCTGTACGAAGCATATCAAGAGAAATGGAGTGTATGGGAGCAAAAGAGGGTATGATGTCAGAGGTGGATATTTGCCTTGGAAAGGGAGATGTGAATATACGAGGGGATAAGGATGGTGAGGATAGAATTATTGCTGTTGAATACAATATGGATATGAATATTAAAATGTATGAGGAACAGGAGATACAGATTCTAAGTGATATGTTTTCACCTCAGGTTGAAATTTTGCCAGAAACTGCAGAGTTTTCTTATGAGAATCTTATACTTAGAAATCAGGCTAAGGCTAAAATAAATCATAGAAAACGTATCCCTCAGGATCAGGGAAAGCTCTTGCAGATATGTCACGTTTATGGAAGCGTTGATGTGGATGATGTAAATGTGGAGGGAGAGACTGTACATATTACAGGAGTGGTAAAGACAAATATTTTGTACATTTCTGCCGGTGAAGATCCAATGAATTGTACAGAGATAGAGCTACCTTTTGAGTATGGAGTAGATGCTGTATCGATGGGAAAAGAGGATTCCATTAGAATAATACCAAGTCTAGACCAATTAAATGCAACTATGCTAAGCAGTGAGGAAATTGAGATAAAAGCACAAGTTAATCTGGGGATTTCTATTTTTTCGAGGGGTAACACAGAAGTTATCACCGATATGAAAATGCTGCCAATTGATTATGAAAAGAAGTCCACCATGCCGGGTATAGTAGGTTACATAGTAAAACAGGGGGATACAATCTGGTCTATTGCCAGAAAATACTATGCAACTACGGAGTCCATACGGTCAATTAATAACTTGGAAAATGATGATATTAGAGAAGGTGATAGACTAATTATTGTGAAGTCTTAGACTATAAAAGCCACCCCGTGTCACTGAATAGCGACCATGCGGGGTGGCTCCTTTTGGGATCGTGGAGTGTTTTACAGCACTGTTGATGTTGTCTCGGATGCCCACTCGTCTAAGAGTTCGTTGACTCTGTCATATGTGTTCTGAGATATCTCAGGTAAGTCGCTACCCCATAACTTTGCAGCCTGGCCAAAGCCATCCTCGATAGCGCCTCTCATATCTTCAATCTTGCTTGGGTCTCCACCAGTTAATGCCTTAGCAAAATCTACGATTCTGGTTGCTGTTTGCTCAACGCCCCAGTAACCATCCTCTGCAACGTCTTTCTTAGCCTGCTCAATAGCTTCTGGGCTAACGTCAAATTTGCCTTCCTTAACAGCTGTCATAAGGTCGCCTAAACTAGCAATATATGAACTCTCACCTTGCTTAGTCATAAGCTTCTCTACTAAAGATGCAAGCTGTGCGTAACGAGCCTCAGCATCTGCCTTAAGCTTATCAATAGTTGCCTGATCCACCTTAGGATTCTTAGATGTATATGTGGCACTAGATGTAGCTTCTGACTTCTCGTATACAGCGGCAGCTTCCTCGGTTACAGCAGGTTCTACTTTGCTTACTGGCTTAGTAGAAGTAGCTGTATAAGCAGCTGATGTGTAGGAAGTTGAATTAATTCCATTTAATTCCATATCAGATACCCTCCTTGGTTTAAATAATCTACATAAATAATATCATTATATATGCAGAGTTGTCTAGTTATTGCATCTTTTATATCGGTAAGTTTATAAAATTAATTAACACTTGATAAAAAAAATTTTTTTTTATAAAATGATTGTATACAATATACAATCATTGGAGGTATTAGGATGAAAACAATTACAAAAAAAGCCTATGCCAAGGTAAATCTTGCTCTTGATGTACTGAGAAAAAGAGAAGATGGCTACCATGAAGTAAAAATGATAATGCAGAATTTAGATTTATACGATGAGTTGGTGTTTACGGTTTATGAGAATGAGCAGACTGGATATTGCAGCCAGAACAACACTAGGAAAATCACACTCTCTGCCAACAAGGAAAATATTCCTACAGATGGTAGAAACTTAATATATAAGGCTATTGAGCTTATGTTTGATGAGTTTGGTATAGAGGCCACTGTGGATGTAGCGCTTACAAAAAATATTCCTGTGGAAGCTGGTATGGCAGGTGGAAGTACAGATTGTGCAGCAACTTTACACGCTATAAATGAATTATTTTCACTGGGAGCAGATACAAAAAGACTTATGGAACTGGGAGTTAAGTTAGGGGCTGATGTGCCATATTGTGTTCTCGGAAAAACTGCTCTTTCAGAAGGGATTGGTGAGATACTAACACCTGTTACAGGTCTTAGGGACTGTTATGTTCTTGTGGTTAAACCACCTATATCTGTAAGCACTGCTATGGTTTATACTAATTTAAGGGCTAATGAGTTGACAGAGCATCCGGATGTGGATGGCATGATAGTGGCTCTTGATGAAGGAGATTTAGAGGGAGTAGCCTCTCGCATGGAAAATGTATTGGAGACGGTTACAGTAAAGCTGCATCCTGAGATTGAGGAAATAAAAAACATTATGAAGAATAAGGGTGCTATAAATGCTCTTATGAGTGGCAGCGGTCCTACAGTGTTTGGATTGTATAAGGACGAGACTACTGCAAAAAATGCAGGTGAATATATTCGAGAAAGGGGATTGTCAAAAGAGATATATGTGACAGTACCGGTGTAAAGGAGGGGTTTTAATGAAACTGGACTTAAAAATTGATGAGTATCTTCCTCTTAGAGAGGTTGTATTTAATACACTTAGGAATGCTATTATCCAGGGAGAGTTTCAGCCTGGTGAACGACTTATGGAGGTTACTCTTGCCAACAAGCTGGGAGTTAGCCGTACTCCTGTAAGAGAGGCTATTCGTATGCTGGAGCTGGAAGGCCTGGTAGTTATGATTCCTAGAAAAGGTGCTGAAGTAGCCAATATTACAGTGAAGGATTTGAAGGATGCCTTAGAGGTACGTATGGCTCTTGAATCCCTTTCCGTAAAGCTTGCCTGTGAGCGTATTGATGAGGAGGGCAAGGAAGAACTTAAGGAAAGGTGTATGAAGTTTAAGGAGGCAATTAACTCCAAATTAGTACCGGCTATTGTGGAAGGCGACGAGGCATTTCACAATGTAATATACAAGGCCTCCAAAAATCAGCGACTTATCTCTATGGCTCAGAACCTAAGAGAACAGGTATACAGATACAGAGTGGAATATGTAAAGGATTTTTCCTATCATGATAATCTTATCAGAGAGCATGACCTTATCACTATGGCCATACTTAAAGGGGATGTGGAAACTGCCAAGAAAATTATGGGAGAACACATATATAATCAAGAGCAGATAGTTATTAGAAATGTAACTATGGGAAATTAGTCAATTGTATAATAATGCATAATATATAAAACCTTGCACAAACTAAGAATAATTTAGTATGTGCGAGGTTTTTTATGATGGATGTGACGTCCCTATATGATGAAAATAATAAGCTTATACCACAAATTAGTAAATATTTGGATGAAAATATTAATGTGTTAAAAATCCTTTTTGAAAATTGTGGTGATATTGTGCAAAAGACATTTTGCTTGGAAAGGGAGCAAGGAAATGCAAGAATGCATGTAATCTACGTAGATGGACTTGTTAATGTAACGCAGGTGGAAGATAGTATTATTAAACCTATAGCATATGAGTGGCGTTGGACTGATGGTAGAGAATTATGGGAGTCAATATTATATAAGGAATCCCATTCTGTAGATATAAAAAGAGAGACTTCCTTTGATCTGGCGGTGGGTTCGATACTTAAGGGAGATACTGTGATTTTTGTGGAAGGATATTCGGAAGCTCTTATTGCGTCCACAAAGAAATATCCTTTGAGAAGTATAAGTCAAAATGACAGCGAGGCTGGAATGAGAGGTCCTAAGGATAGTTTTAATGAGGGATTTCGATTTAGTACGGCTTTAATCAGGAGGCGAATAAGAGATGCCAAGCTCAGAGTTGAACAGGGTACTATGGGACAGAGGACCAGAACAGATTATGCAATTATATACATGGAAGACCTGGTAGATCATGATTTGGTAAAGGATATAAAAAAACGTATAGAAAGGTATGATATAGACGGAATATTTGATAGTGGTATGGCTGAGCATTTATTGGAGGATAACTGGTACTCTCCTTTTCCGATTTTTCAGTCCACCACGAGGCC
>SVED01000083.1 GCA_015057515.1 Lachnospiraceae bacterium | reverse complement strand
TAGAGCCTTAATTTCATCCGCCTTTTGCCGTTCCAACGCTTCCAACTTGCGTTTCCACACAGCTAACTGTTGCTCTTGTTCCTCTGCCAAGCGATTTGGAAGATTAAGCTCCGTCTGTATTTGTAAAAACATTTGCGAAAGCAATTCCTGATTCAGTTTCAGGCTTCCACCTCTTTCCAACACCAGACATCCTGCCTCCGTCTCCAAATCTGCAATTTTTCTACGGGCAGAAGTTTCTGATACGCCCTCCGACATTAATAGATTTTTCAATCGCGACATCGAACTGGGATAACGTTTACTCACAAATACTAGTCAGTATGATATAGACGCCGTCTGGATTGTAAGCTCGCGCCCTTTCAATGGTCTCAAATCCATCAATACCATACATCTCAATATCAACAAAAGATATATCGTACTGGATTTTGCTATCTAGATACTCTTCTCCACTTTCGTATATATCTACATCCACTTCCACATTGGAATAGTGCTGACTCACTAACTGTTTAGCAGTGGTTCTCCAATGCATTTCGTCATCAACTATTGCTATTCTCATAAAATCATTCCTGGGCAAGTTATATAATAAAAAGTATAATCGTGGAATAAGAACTATTGGATTAGGAAACTTGGTTGCATTTACTATATTGACAATAATTGATGCGCTTATTGTATTAGTCATTGCACGTGTCACAATAGATGAAGAACAACGATTTTATAAAGTGGTATACGTTACTGCATTTGTTTGGGTGATAATCGGGTTGTTTTTGCAGATAGGTGCAATTATATTGATTCTAATGCAACGTAACATTTACAAAGAAACCCAGCAACTGACACAGAGGTACCTAGAAGAACAAAAGGGACATTACGAATACTTAGAGAAGCGTGAAACAGAAACCAAGAAGTTCAGGCATGACTTGAGAAGTCATATGGAGCTGCTTTCGGTATTGGCTAAGGAACGCCGATATGATGAGTTTGACAAGTATGTAGAAGAAATCAATTTAAACATAGACCATTTTGGTAATAATGTTTCTGTTCAAAATGGTATAGTTGATGCCATCATTAATAAGTATTATTCAGAGGCCGTTGCCAATGAGGTTGATATGGAGGTCAAAGGTAGATTTCCAAGTGACTGCAAGATTGATGCATACCACCTGTGCACTATATTTTCAAATATCCTGAGTAATGCACTTGAGGCTACTATTGAAACTAATGAGAGGTGGATTAGTGTTGAGTGTAGATATACCGATGATAATATATTGGTTGAGGTAAAGAACACATTTGATAAAAAAATTCCGCTAGAAATGGTAAGACGAGAACACATAAGAAGGATACAAATAATCATGGATTTGGTCTGGAAAATGTAAAGGATAGTATTAGTAAATATAATGGATTATGTGTTATTGATACGAATGAGGACATTTATACAATAACCATATCATTTAATTATGTAAGACAGCACCAACACGTATATGAATAGTATTACGGCTCTTAACACTCTTGTTACGCATTCGTTAACAGGTCCTATAATCTTACCAACTAATTCGATAAGAACCACAGACATAGTGTCCAACATTGACATTATTACTATTATCCACAAAGCTGCAATTATTACACCACTTATTTTTTCTTCATATAAGCAACAAAATAAAACAAACACTGTCATAAAATATATTGCAGTTTCTACAATATCGTTATTCCACAAATATATAACCAACGAAACACACGCACTTATTAACGCTACGATTCCCCAGACTAATTTGTTATATGCTACTTTCCTTTTCTTATATCTAAAAAATATTTCACAAAAAAGGAACATATTTATAATGTGAATTATATCAGCTACAATATAAGCAAAAACCAATATTTCATCCTCCGCAATTAGTATTATATTTGTAATAAATATAACAAATTTTGCCTAATTACGGAAGATGAAAATGTCAACACAGTCTTTTCCTATCTATACCATGACATGAAAAGATCAAATAACTTACTAAGCAATCCCTTGTCCTTTCCGTATATACTATATGTATTGTCCGGACAAGTTCATAATAACTTTTTGACAACAATTGTAAATAGGTTTTGCATAAGTGATATTTCAATTTGCATAAATGCAAAAAAATAAGGTAGTTTAGACATCTAAAATGTCAAAACCACCGTTATATAATCGTATAAAAGACATCCTTCTTTCCTACACTACCAAATCATAACTTTCCGCAATCATTCTCTGAATCTCAGTTGCCGGTATTGTTCCATCTAGAATCACTGTATTCCAATGATTTTTATTTTGATGGTATCCCGGTAACACAGACTCATATGCATTTCTCCAAAAATCACGCCACTCTGGATCTACTTTTATATTGATACACATTTTACCATCTTTTTCATAGGTCCACAGAAATGCTTTCTTATTCTTTCTCACCCTTACCAAAATCCAATTCTCATCATGAAAGGGTGCGTCTTGATATGTATCTGGGAAAGAGAGACCATATTCCAATACTTCTTTCCGTGTTTTCATCACATTTCCCTCTTTTTTCTAATCAATCATCTCCATGCCACTGTTCCCTATCCCCAGGTCTTCCACACCTCAGGACAATACCCTATAGTGGCTGCCTTTCCATTTCTAACAATAGGTGTCTTAATAACCTTCTGGTTCTCTAATATCTTCTCTTCCTTATCCTCTTCGGCTATATATGTTATGAGAGCCAGCAAGTCCTTATCTTTACACTGACTATCTATCATATTATCCAAGCCACCTACCGCCTGCTTCACACTATTAAACTCGCCCTTACTCATACCCTTTTCCTTCATATCGATGAACTGGTATTTTATATTGCGCTCCTTAAAGTAGCGTTCAGCCTTCTTTGTATCAAAGCACTTCTTTGTGCCAAATATTTGAATGTTCATATCCTACAACATACCTTTCATTAAAAATCATAAAACCATCTAAGCCTACGCCACCTTCATATCTATAAGTCTATCATAATATGCAAATATATACTGATTAGTGGTATGCTCTATGGTCACATACTCAATACTTAGAGTACGATTGCCACATAATATATCATCAATAGGTACCCCAAACAACTCGCTCATAGCATACAAGTTGTCTACAGTAGGCAGACTTTCACCCCTAAACCAGCGATATATGCTTTGAACACAACCTAAGCACAAGTAATCTTGAAGAGCTTGTAGCGATATATTGTTTTTCTCAACAAGTCTTTTGATGTTGGCTCCTGTAGCCTTCTTATCAATAGTTGGAAACATATGATACACCCCCTACATACTAAACATATGTTCATTATATACTACCTTTATCTTGCTGTCATTAAACCTGTAATTCAAAATCTACCTCATACCTACATCATCAGCCAGACCTTGGAAGCAATTTAATATTTTTAGTTTTCGTAGCTTGCCACCCTCATTATAAGTGTACACACTCTTTTTTCCTCCACTTTTTATAAGGGTTATATTAGGATAAGATATTACCTTTGCCTCTCCACCAGTTAAATTGTTGTAGTCCTGGAAACCAAGCTTAAAACGTTTTACATAATAGTATGCCCAAACTATATTTGTTGCTTTTCCCAAATCCTCGGTCACCATATTCTGCTTATATGAGCCACCTCTTGGGTATGATGCACCCTTTAGAAATTGTACTGAAAAATAATTGCCATGGGCATCTCTTAAATACTGGGTAAGGCGTGTTTTTATATTGGCCTTTCCATTACATATGTAATTCTTACAGCACTGTATCTCATAATAATCCTCATCTGTTAGTCCCAGATTAAAGTTTGCATTTGTGCTATCAATAAGCTGTTGGAGATAAGGATCTACCTGAACAGGAAATATACTTCCATAGCCATCTGCTGTCCCCATAGCCCCCTGTTCAAAGGAATTTTGAGCACAACCTAATTCCCTTGGCATATTTGCCGGATAAAGTCCTCGCTGAATATAGATAGTGTAATCATAAACTGGCTTGTAAAAATATTTGTATACCGGATTATACATCTTAAGTATCTTATAATCTATATCACATCTAAGCTTAAGTCTTGTTGGACCTTCCACAAATTCATGTATGTTTTTAACCTCAAAAATACTATAAAATGGAATGTACAAATCCGCCATAATGGCGTCCTTCACCATTGGATTTTGTCCGTCAAAGTTTTGTCCACATATAAGTATTAATCTGCCATCAGCCAGTTTTCTTATCTCGTACATATTAAAATTTCTGTTGTCAATTCGCATAATGTATCCTTCATTAATGGCTTTGACTACTCCAATGATAGCAATACAACCAAAAACAACTGCTGATACAGCAATTATCAGATTGCCGAGAAATGTCCCCTTTATACTATCAGCTCCCGGTATAGCATTCAATATTATTATCCATATGATAGGCCCGGCCAACATCCCAAATATTCCCAGAAACATATATAGAAAAATCTTTATTTTTCTATGATTATCTTCCTCTATTCTTTCATTATGTTGATCCGGTGTTTCAATGGCATTTTGGAACTGATACAGTGCCACTGTATTCTCCATTATGTATTTTACTTCTCTCTCGTAAGTAACAGGACAAACCTTTTTGATTCTGCCGAACATTTTTTGTCTAAAAACTTCATTCATTTGTCGTTCTTAACCCCCTTAAAGCGATATCAATAGTTTTCTCAAGATTATGCATTGCATTTTCCTTTTTCATAGCATCCTCCAGAGTCATCCCTCTGTTATCCACGGAAATAATATAATCAAAGGCTCCTGCATTCATTAATATATCTTTATCTTCAACCAGCCCAGCCACAGCCACAACCTTCTTATTGTATTTTTTTGCCAGCTTGGCTATGGCGAATGGTATCTTTCCCATAGTGGTTTGGGCGTCCATTTTTCCCTCGCCCACTATAATTATATCTGTCGTCTTTATATATTTTTCCAAGCAAGTTTCTTTGATGACCATATCAGCACCAGACATAAGCTTACCATCTAAGAACTGTAAAAAAGCATACCCCAGTCCTCCGGCAGCTCCTGCCCCTGGTGTACAATGCAAATCGTCATCACCCACAACTTTTACAAAGTGCTTAATTCCTTCTTCCATAGCTGCTACCATCTCAGGTGTAGCACCTTTTTGTGGTGCAAATATATTACTACATCCTCTATCTCCAAGTAAAGGATTATCTACATCGCAGGCTATAATAAACTCACTGTCAAAAACCTTGGAAATAACTTTATCCTTATTTATTTCCACTATTTCTTTTAACCCTTTTGCACCAAATTTCACATTTTTCAAGCCATTATCAAGCATTTGAAATCCCAGTGCCTGCAGCATGCCAACCCCACAATCATTGGTGGCACTACCACCTATACCCAGCAGAAATTTATCGCAGCCCACACTAAGACCATGGGCTATCATTTCTCCCACACCATAGGTTGTAGTATAAAGGGGATTTCTTTTTTCTAAAGGAACCAAGGTAAGCCCTGCTGCCTGAGCCATTTCCATAATGGCAATATGTCCATCCACCACCATATATGTGGCTTCTACAGCATCTCCTAAAGGACCTGTAACCTCTACCTTGTGCTGAGCCACCCTTTTCCCATAGGTGAGTGCTTCAAGCGTACCTTCCCCACCGTCTGCAACAGGAATTATTGTTACCTCTTCTTTTGAGCCATAGGCTTTTATTATTCCATTTTTTACCGCCTGAGCAGCCTCTAAGGAACTCATGCTTCCCTTAAAAGAGTCTAAAGCCACCAATATTGACATGGTTATATCTCCTACATACAAATTCTACTCTTTTTAAATATTGCGAAACTGTTTTTTTCTGCTTATGTAAGAAAGAGCCAGACCAATGTCTGGCTCTTAAAAATCATCTTAGTCTTCTTTATCCTCAGCAACCTTACTTGCTCTAGCAGCAACCTCTGCTGCCTGAATATCACTTGGCACCTGCTCATATCTTGCAAACTCGTAAGAATAGTCTCCTCTACCACCTGTCATAGAACGAAGAATAGTACAGTATCCAGCAAGCTCCATCATAGGAATATCAGCCTCAATAAGCTGCTTACCCTTACCTACTGAACTCATACCAAGCACTCTTCCTCTACGCTTGTTAAGGTCTCCCATAATATCTCCTGTATAGTACTCAGGAACTGTAACCTTAAGGCTAACGATTGGCTCAAGAAGTACTGGACCAGCTTCCATAATACCCTTCTTAAATGCCTGAGCACTGGCTTTCTTGAATGCCATCTCTGATGAGTCAACTGCGTGATATGAACCATCATATAAAACTGCATTGATACCAACTACAGGATATGCTGCAAGAGGTCCTCTCTCACATGATTCCTGAATGCCCTTCTCAACTGCCGGGAAGTAGTTCTTTGGTACTGCACCACCAACAACTTCCTGGCTAAACTCAAAGGCTTTATCAGTGTCGCCCAAAGGTGAGAAACGCATCTTAACATGTCCATACTGTCCGTGTCCACCAGACTGTTTCTTGTACTTGTACTCTACATCAGAAGTTTTCTTGATAGTCTCCTTGAAAGCAATCTTTGGCTTGCTTAATTCTATCTCACACTTGTACTCGTTCTCAAGTCTGCTCTGAACTATCTCTAACTGCTTCTCGCCAATACCATACATAAGAAGCTGCTTGTTTTCTGTGTCGTTGACAATCTTAAGAGTCTGATCCTCATGTGTCATCTTCTGAAGAGACTGCGCTACCTTGTCGATGTTGTTCTTGTTTGGAACCTTGTAGCGCATATATGTATAAGGCTTGGAAATTTCAAACTTACCATACTCAATAATACATGCCTTAGTAGATAATGTGTTACCAGTTCTGGCTGCTGTAAGCTTGGCAATAGCTCCAATATCACCTGCATGAAGCTCAGGAACCTCTATAGCCTTGCTACCCTGGAGTACGTAAAGTTTGCTTACCTTCTCCTCTATATCCTTATCCTTGTTGT
Organism: Lachnospiraceae bacterium; assembly: GCA_015057515.1. Lineage (GTDB taxonomy): Bacteria > Bacillota > Clostridia > Lachnospirales > Lachnospiraceae > Coprococcus_C. The sequence goes on along the minus strand of SVED01000083.1, from coordinate 2,090 downwards.
ATATCATGTCATCTGACTTAAATACACCTGAGCACACCTTAATCAGTGAATACTTACCAATAAATGGATCTACAATAGTCTTAAATACGTATGCTGACTTAGCCTTAGCAAAATCATAGTTAGCCTCAAATACCTCGTTAGTCTTCATGTTGAAGCCAGCTATCTGCTTGTTCTCAGGACTAGGCATATACTTAACTATATCGTCAAGAAGTGTATATGTACCCTGTGATAAAAGGTTAGAGCCCATAGATATAGGAACGATGTTTCCATCAATAACGTTAGTTCTAAGTGCTGCTCTAATCTCCATCTCAGAGAATGTATCTCCACCAAAATATCTATCCATAAACTCTTCACTAGTCTCTGCAACTGCTTCCATAAGAGTTTCCTTGTAAAGAGTAAGATTTTCCATACTATAATCTGGAATAGGCATATCAACTACCTTTGAGCCCTCCCAGCGATTACCTGTCTCACTGATAATGTTGATGTATCCAACGAACTTCTCATTTTCTCTGATAGGGAAATGGAAAGGAGCTATCTTCTTGCCATACATCTCAGTAAGTTTTTCTACTACGTTCTTAAATGATGCGTTGTCTGCATCCATACCTGTAACATAAATCATACGAGGAAGCTTATATTTCTCACAAAGATCCCATGCTCTCTCAGTTCCAGCCTCAACACCAGATTTACCTGATACAACTATAATAGCTGCATCTGCTGCACTTATAGCCTCTTCTACTTCACCGATGAAATCGAAATATCCCGGTGTATCTAATATGTTAATCTTCATACCGTTCCATTCTATAGGAACAACAGAGGTACCTATTGATATCTTACGTTTCTGTTCTTCTTTACCATAATCACTTATGGTATTACCATCGTCAACCTTGCCCATTCGCGTAGTTATGCCTGCCAGATATGCCATGGATTCGACCAAACTGGTCTTGCCGGCCCCGGTATGTCCTAATAACACCACATTTCTAATCTTGTCAGTTGTGTAAACGTTCATCTTAGCTACCTCCTGTTTGAAAAAATATTTACTTGTTACCTGCCCTTTTTCGACTGGCAAAAAAGGACATCTCAATATAAATATTTTACTTTATTATGGTCATATATTCAAGTTAATTTCCATTAACCATAACATATTTTTTTGTGATAATTTGTTGATAAATTATGATAAAAAATATATACTTAATGTAGATATATTTTTAGGGAGGTGTTTTTCATGAGCCAACAAAAGAACGAGAAAAAGAAGGCGCCTGTAACCCCAGAGATTGTACCTGGACAACCACGTGATATACCTGACAATATGAAGGAAAAATACGCTATGGCATACAACCAAAATGCACTGGCAGTGGAGCGTACCAAGTTATCCCTCATACGTACTGAGCTGGCCTTTACCAACAGCAAGCTTGCTGTAGACCAGACTCACCTTTCCTACCTTAGAACTATTGTATCCCTTATAGGTACCGGTGCCACCATATACAAGGCACTTCCACTCTTTGGCATTTCTATGGTATTTACTACTATTTTAACAGCATTCCTGCTAATTTTTGCCTTGTACTTCATATATAAAGATGTAACTACTTATCCAAAGATGAAACGCCAGCTCGAAGAAATGGAGCGCGAAGCCAACGAGCTTGCTGCCAAAGCAGAAGGAAGTATTTACAAGCTTAGCGAGGATTAACTCTATGAAATTTTATCTTGCCCCTATGGACAATATAACAGACTACTTATACAGGCAGATTGTATGGCGACATTTCCCCTATTGGGATAAGGTATATGCGCCCTTTATTCAGCCTAACGAAAAGCCTGCTATCGTACCGAAAGAAGACTATGATATATGCCCTGGTAACAACCAGGGCATTCCTATGGTTCCTCAGATTCTAACCAAGGATTCTAAGGGATTTATTCGTGTCGGGAAAATCTTAGAAGATTACGGTTACTCGGAGATTAATCTGAATTTGGGCTGTCCGGCAAAACCTGTTGTATCCAAGGAAAAAGGCTCTGCTATGCTTGCAGATACACATTTTTTAAATCAATTCCTCGCGGATATTTTTTCTCATCCATGGCAGGCAAAAATCACTGTGAAA
>SVED01000082.1 GCA_015057515.1 Lachnospiraceae bacterium | reverse complement strand
CATTTTGACAACAGATGGTCAGTAAGTCAAAACATATTATGCAAAATAATAAAAAAATGGCAGTTGGAATAATACAAAACTTAAACAAAAAGAGTTAAGTCTGTGACCGACTTGCCGAGTTTGAGTAATTAAAATTATATATGTAGTATTCAAGATGACAGGTAGTCTATATGATTGCCTGTCGTTTTTATATTATTCTCAATACAATAATTAGTGTGAGAAAATGCAACCAAAAGTACGTGGAATGTTCAAGGTGAACAGTTGACTAATGTCTCATTTTAAATTGTGCTAATTAAATGCTAACAATAGTAACTTGAGACTAAGATGAGACTGACTAAGGAAAATGATTCCTCAACGTGGGGAAGACCTTAACTTAATGCCATTGGTAGCTACTATGGGCGGGATAAATTTTATTAGGATTTGTGTACCATTCCCAACCCTTTTGTCTCCTTGCCCGAACTCCCAAGGGGATGGAATATAAATATAATTAGCAAAAAATTATAAATATGACAAGAAGAACATAAACTTACTACACTATATCTAGTGTTGTCCTCTCGCTTTAAACACAATTCGAAAGAAAATCGCTTGACAATGTTATAATTGATGAATATAATTATAATGACAAATATTAAAGGAGGCTTGATATATGTCAATATTTAGCGACAGACTTACCGCATTAATGAAATCAAAAGGATTAAAGCAGAAAGAATTTGCAATCAAAGCAAATATCACAGAGTCAGCAATGTCTTATTATGTAAAAGGAGTGCGTACTCCGAGTGGAGAAGTTCTTGCTCGAATTGCCAAAGCACTTGATACAACTGCGGATTACCTTTTGGGAAACACTGACGATGCAGAAATACCAGAAGCTCAGAAAGAGCTAAAATATCTGCAACGAAATCTTGGCAAATTGGATGAGGAGCAATTAAAGAAAGCACAGGGAATGCTAAAACTGATGTTTAATGACATTTTTGAAGATGATGACGAGGAGTAAATGTAGTGACGAATAGTACAAAACCAAATTTTTCAAAAGCATATTCAAAAGCTAACGATATTTTAGTTAAGTCCCGTGTTATTTCAACCTTTCCATTCTCACCACTTGAGCTTGTGAAAGAACAGTCTTCCATTAAATGTCGCACTTACAAAAAAGCTCAAAAATACGGAATTGACATATCTGCATTTGGTAGCGAGTCAGCAACTATTTTTGAATACGGTGGTAAGCAAATTATTTTTTATGACGACAGCAAAATTATGGCACATGTAAAGTTTTCTATTCTACATGAGTTAGGACACCACCTTAACAATCACGATTTTAGTGTTACAGATGAGGAAACATATGGACGCTATGAAGTTGAAACAAACTTCTTTGCCGCACAAGTACTCATGCCCGAACAAATACTTCGAGAGTTTACCAGCCGGGGTGTTAGAATAACAACAGACTTTTTGATTAAAAATTTTGAAGTGTCAAAGACAGCTGCAGATAAGCGTATTGAAACGCTTGCAAAAACAGCGATTGAGTGGCGTTCTAGGCAAGAAAAGGAATTTGACGACATTATTCTATACAAATACGCTACTTTTATCGATGCCGTTTGTCCTAAGCATAAGAACTACTTTAGTTTTGAGGACGAATACGAACGTCAATGTGAAAGAGATTCTTGGTTTTAAACACAAGTCAAAATTTATATTGGAGGTGATGCCTATGGTTGCGAGACAGAAAAAAGAAAAGCACTTCATAAGTTGCTGCAACAACAAACGAAATGCTTAACTCTGTGTCGGATATGCTATGATAACCGACTTGATCGTTAAAGTATTATAGCATGTCCGGACCCGGCTTGTCAATTTGAGCAAGCAATTCTAAAAAATTATATACCCACAAATCGTGGAGAAAGGATTGTGCTATAATGCAAAATTTATTTTATGATGGTTTCAATTCAAAATTGATTGAAACTGCATTTTTTGAAGGATTTCTTGAAATACCTACATTAGATGCACCGGAAGAAATTATTGTACCTACTGTTGCTGTTCCTTTTTCGAAGAGAAAAGCAATTACCAACCCTGCAACTGAAATGATAGTGTTCTATGAACAAGACCCTAATTTTAGAGAGTTTGTTAGCATACCACAAAATTTCATTGATGAGTTAAATGATATAAAAATAATATCTACACCAGACTGTTCATTATATCGTGACATGCCTCTGTGGGAACAACTTGCAAACATCGGTGTAAGCCGTTCTGTAGGTTATTATCTACAACAGCAAGGGAAATATGTCATTCCAAATGCACGTTGGGGAGATGAAAGAACCTATACCAAAACCTATTTTGATTACATACCTGCATTTTCTGGTTTGCCGAAGAACAGTATTGTTTCTATCGGAACTTATGGATGTAGCCAAAGCAAAGAGGATAAATATTTCTTGGAGGCAGGTCTTGATGCAATGTTATCGGAACTAACACCAACGGATGTTATTGTATATGGTTCATATAATCCAAAAATATTTGGAAAATATGAACACTATACTTGCTTCCATCATCTTCTAGATTGGACTACCTATGTTCACAATAGAAAGCAGGTGGTTTGATATGGGAACAAGCAAAAGCGGACGATACCTTAACACCAAAGGTTCTGGTGGAAGTGTTAGTGATTTTGCGCTCGTACATTCGACAGAAGGTATATTCACTCGTAGTCAGACCCGAGTGAATGGAAAAATAGTTATAAAACTACGACTTTATAATGGTGGTCACAGTCAAAAAGGCATGGACTTACTTGATAAATATGGTATTAAATATAATATTGTTAAAACCTATCCTAATGGTGTTCGTGTTGGAAATATACCAAATCATATGCAGAGAAATAAAAAAAGCGGAACCGGTCAGTCGTGGTTTCCTAAATCGTGGACAGAGAAAGATATCCGTCACGCCGGGGAACATGTTGCTAACTTGAAAGTTAACCGCAGAGTACCAGATGGTGTTCGAGTTTATGGTAATTATAAAGGTGTTCGAGTAGGTATAATTAAAACACATGGGAAAATATCAACCGTTTTCCCAGATAGTAATCAAAATCCCGTTTTAAGGAGGAAGAAAAATTGATAACAGATGAACTCAGAAAAGGAATTGATCAAAGAGCTACTGTAGATGACGAATGGGATTATGGTGTTCAACAAAGCTGGAAAAATGTTTTGAATATAATTTCGGATAACGCTAATGACGTTATTGAGTTTATTGAGAACGATTGTACCGCAGATGAGTTTTCATGGCTAAGTGAGATTTTTAATGAAATCATTGATATAATTCCATCACAAAGGCTTATAGAGGCACTGCGTAAAACTGCAGGAAAATATCCGGAGGAAGTTCAAAAATATAATATTGAAGCTTGTATTGATGAAGCCGAAGGACATCTAAATTTTATTCTAAGCAAGGTAGATTCAGAATAAACTCTTATCAAAACAATTTAGCTGATGACTATTAAGAAAAAATTGGCAAATACCAAAGAAACATTTAAGGGAACAATGAAGCTTGCTTTATGTCTTGACGCCTTCCATTTCGTATGTTATCCTACGGTTGCGCTTTGGTTGCAAAAACCATCAAAAAACAAAATAATCTGTAAAAACAACAGAAAAATAGTATTAGAAATAGTGACTGTGGAAGAAGAAAATTACGAAAAACCATGCGCGACGTAGAGTTCGAATAACACCAACTCATTTTCAACAAAATTTATCAATTGTTACATCACTTTAAAAAGAAGCATTCCTTTGAATGCTTCTTTTCTTATGCGTTATTTTTACTATTGGGAGTAATGCTATATGATTCCTTGTAATACTAAAACATGTATAATCTAATTTAGACATAATGTAGCATAGTTAAAAAGGGGAAAAACATATGAAAGCTGACTACGAAAAGCTTCTAACAGAAGAAGTAGAATCAAAGATAAGCGAAATGGAATCACAATCCTATGAATTTCCAGAACGGTTTTCTAAGAAAGATTATATCCTCACGGCAGTAGTAATTCTCGTATGCCTGGCGGGGGTAATTTTGGGAGCATTCATAGCATAGTGGGGGGACAAATGATGATGGAAAACAACAATCTAAATTCTAAGCCAAACACTAATACAAACATCAGCGATAAAATAGAAAAAGAAGCCGTATTCGGTATAGTTCCTATTACAAGAAGTAAAAGACAATACGGATTTTTAGATGCATTTTTAGTTTTAAGTGGTTATTGCATAGCAACCTGGAGCTATACTCAAGGTTCTTATCTCACTACCTTGGTAGGCTTTAAGCAACTGCTTATAGGAGCATTTTTGGGCGCTATTCTTATGCTTGCTATATATCAATTGCCAGTTATACTTTCTGTCAGATATGGTATAGATATTTGGATATGGCTTAAATCCGTGTTCGGTCATAATGGTATTAAGATTATGACAGTGGTTATTATACTTATAAACTTTCCGTGGTACGCAGTTTGTGCAGATTTATTTGCATCTTCTATGAGTAATCTTTTGGCTCTGGGAAATATACATATACCGGACTATTGTCATACATTTTTTGGATTGTTCTGCGTGCTTCTGGGAACATTTATTGCCTATAAAGGTGTTGGGGCAATTACTTGGACCACTCGTATTCTTGTGCCTTTACTTGTATTGGTTGGAGCAGTGGTTGTTTATATTGGTTTTTCTAATGTTCCTGCAGAGGCTATATGGGAATATATCCCTAAGGACCCTGGCTACGAGAATAACATTATTCCGTATGTTATATCTATAGAGGCCAACTTTGCCTTTGTTATAACTCTGGTGGGTGGTATGGCAGAGATACCACGACTTGCAAAGACTGAAAGAGGTGGATTCTGGGCCGGAGTATTAGGACAGGGCTTGACTGGTTCATTTTTCGTAGTTATAGGTGCGGTTATGGCTATTGCTATGGAATATGTAACAGGTGAGTTCGTTGATGATCCAACACTTATGTTAGCAACTTTGTCAGTGCCGGCAGTTGCACTTTGTTCGTTGCTGTTGGTTGGATTTGCAAATGTGGGGACACAGGCTGTAGGCTCATACATTTATGCTGTTATGATAAAATCATCCTTCCACAAAGCAAGCTATAAGGTGCTTTTGGCTATCCTTGCTTGTTACGTTGGTGGATTATGTATATGGGGAAAGATTATAGACTATTTTGGTTCCTTCCTCACTATAGGTGCTTGTATATATGCACCACTTGCAGCACTGCTTTTCGTGGACTTTTTCATAGTAAGAAGGCAGAAAATATCTCTTCGAGCCGCTTATGGTTTAAAAGGCCACGATGCATACAAATATACAAAAGGATTTAATTGTGTAGGCTTAATATGTGTGTTGGCAGGAGTATTTATATCTCTTGCGGTATACAATCCCCTTTCGGGTGAGATACATTGCGAACCGCTATTTTATCTTACGCCTACAGGCTGTGGCTTTATTGGAACAGGTCTTTTGTACTGGTTCCTTAATCAGATACCTACCGTAAAAGCGTACACTCTAAAAGATAGAGATGATATTACGGTGTAGAAGATTTTAGATGATAGGAGAATACCTATGAAAGATACCCAAAATAATACTACAAAAAAATACGATACAACACCATTCGATACAAAGAGAACACCGCCAAAGCAGAATCTGTTCTTTATGCCGTTTATATGGGGAGCTTGCTGGTTTCTCACTAGGTCGGGAAGGTTAAAAATACATAAGGTGAACATGAAGGGATTAAAACCACCATATCTTGTTTTGGGTACTCACCATGCATTTATGGATTTTTATGTAACACCCCTTGCATTGTTCCCACATAGAGCCAACTACGTGTCTGAGCTAGAGGGCTTTGAGGCCTACGGAGAGTGGTTATATAGACAGGCAGGATGCTTGGGAACCAGAAAGTTTATAAACGATATAAACTTAGTAAAAAACATACAAAGGGTGATGAAACGTAAGGGTATTCTGGTGCTTTATCCGGAAGCCAGATATGCAAATGTGGGAACCTCCTCCGAATTGCCTCCTTCAACAGGAAAGCTGGTTAAGCTACTAGGAGTTCCACTAGTCACTATTAACATGAAGGGAAACTACCTTCAGTCTCCTATATGGAACTTAAAAAAGAGATCGGGAGTAAAACTATCTACCACATTGACGCAGGTTTTATCTGCAGAGGAGGTAAAAAATGCATCAGTAGAGGAAATAAACGCACTTATTAAGCAACATTTATCCTATGATGAATATGAATATCAGGTAAAAAACAACATAAAAATAACCTATAAGGACAGAGCTAAGGGCCTTGAAATGCCACTATATCAATGTAAGTCCTGCGGCGAAGAGTTTGCTATGAAGGGACAAGGTACTAGGCTTAGCTGTAGTAGTTGTAATGCTATTTGGGAGATGGATGAGCTAGGCAGGTTAATAAAAGATGGCGAAAGCTGCCATATTCCAGATTGGTATGAGTGGGAGCGAAGTCAGGTTATAAATCAAATAGAAGAAGGAACATACAAGCTCAATTGCAAGGTTAGGATAGAGGCTCTTCCCAATGCAAAGAATTTCATCCCTTGTGGTGAAGGAATCTTGATTCATGAAAGGGAGGGGTTTTATCTAACCTTTAAGGACTACGGAGATACCAAAGAAAAGACTATGTTCTTCTCGTCTAAGTCGCTATTTTCCATTCACACGGAGTATGATTATAGAAGTAAATATGGTCAGTGCGTAACATTATCTACAGATACCAATACATATTTTATATATCCTTTAGAGGATGGTTTTAATGCAACCAAAATACAATTTGCAACGGAGTATCTACATAAGAGCAAAACAAACCGATAAGCACCATTCCATTTCCAATAATTTACCTGCATATACATACTTTTTATGTTTTCTGGCAAAATAGAATGAGAATGATTTTTGCCGGAGGTTAAGATATGCTTTTAATAAAGAATGGAACTCTATACACCATGGAAAAAGAAGAGGCAATCCGAGCAGACTTGCTTATAGATAATGGCAAGATTGCTCGGATTTCTGCGGATATATCACCTACTGAGAAGATGGAGGTTATTGATGCAACCAATATGCGGGTTTATCCGGGGTTTATAGATGCTCACAGCCATATAGGGATTTCGGAGGAGAAAAAAACTCCTCAGAGGGATGAGTGTAATGAGGGCACCACGCCTATAACTCCACACGTTAGGGCAATAGACGGAGTAAATCCTATGGATAGTGCATTTCACAATGCATTGGCTGCGGGAATTACAGGAGTTATGGTGGGGCCTGGCAGTGCCAACCCTATTGGTGGCCAGTTTGCATTTATCAAAACTCACGGAAGGAAGATAGATGATATGGTGGTGCTGGCGCCAGCGGCTATAAAGATTGCCTTCGGCGAAAATCCTATGAACAACTATGGCCCAAATGGAAATATTCCATCTACCCGTATGGGTATCGCTGCGCTAATTAGGGAGGAACTAAGCCTTGCCAAAGCATATTTCGAGAATGGAAATTCCGATGGGGATGAGTTCCGTATGGAGTGCTATAGGGAACTCTTTGAGGGGGATATACCTCTTAAGGCACATACTCACAGGGTGGATGATATATATACAGCTATGCGCATTGCTGAGGAGTTTGGATTAAAGCTTACGTTTGATCACTGTACGGAGGGTCATCTCATAGCTGAGGATATTGCGGAAAGTAGATTTCCTGCAATAGTTGGTCCGTCCCTGGCATCCCGTAATAAGGATGAGGTTAGCCTTTTGGACTTTAAGACACCGGGAATACTTCAGAAGGCAGGAATTTTAGTGGCTCTTACCACAGACCATCCCGTATCACGAATTCAGTATCTGCCCCTATGCGCAGGACTTGCTGCAAAGGAAGGAATGGGTGAGTGGGGAGCACTTCGCGCCATTACTATAGATGCAGCCACAATCTGTGGGGTAGACAATCGATTGGGTAGCCTTAAGGAGGGAAAGGATGCTGATATAGTTATATATGATGGAAATCCCCTTGAGATTTCCTCATCTGTTAGTTTTACCATTGTAAATGGTGAAATCGCATGGAAACCATAAAATGAAGAAATTATTGCACCATCAGACCGTAGAAATATTGACTGATGGTGCATCTTTATGTGCAGGAAATCTATTAGTGGTAAAAGTAAAATATCTGAGGTTATCCAGAGTAGTAGCTGGGGTTATGTCCATCTAATGCTTTAAAAGAGAAAATGCAAGTAAATTAGCCACTTACAGGGAATATTTTTGCTTGAAATTTTAACAGACATAGTTGCCTGTAGCCTCTATATATGGTAGACTGTAACTAATATATGGGTCGAGAGGTAATATATGAAGATTAATAAGAATAAATCCCCTTTTATTATTAATTTTATAGCCATATGTGTCATTATATTAGGCATGCTGGGTACTCATTATTGGTTAATCAACAAGAACAAGGAAGTCAAATATGCAAAATTATCTGATGCAAAGTTTGTTGATGGCAAGTTTGTTCTAAAGGATTTGGAAATAGTGATTACTACCAGAGGTGGAGATTCCGGTGCCTGGCTTAAGGATCCTATATATGATGATGAAGGTAATGAGTTGTATGGTGCCAGTGTGGGAACCATATATGAGGTTACTATTACAAACATCTCCAAAGCAGTTCTTCGCGATTGGAAGCTTGAATTGGTTATGCCCGAATATTTGTGGCTTAACAATGTGTGGAATGGTTATATGGAGATTCACCAGACTACTAGTGGAGAGCTTATCTCTCAGGAAGTGGATTTGGGTGAATACACCAAGACAGATATAATACTCGATTACTATGTGGACCACACAGGTCCTATGGTTCCTATGAATCCGGGGGATAGTTTCGTGTACATACCTAGTGCAGATGATAACGAGAAACCGCTTGTGTCTTCGTTAAAAGATGACTCCGGAAAGTCTTATGCTCTCATAGGTTTTATTACATATGTTCCTGATCAAACTATAGATTATGTTATTGATTTTTCAGAGGGAACCATAGAGTACAGGTTAGAGTTTTCTGTATGGGATATTCCGTTTTATGTTGTGCTAGCCATTGCGTTGGCAATATTAGTTATAACTTTTATTGCACTTTTGTT
>SVED01000081.1 GCA_015057515.1 Lachnospiraceae bacterium | reverse complement strand
TAATTACTTTCCTTCAGTGATGTGATTATACCTGTCACAGTTCAACGGAAGGAAAGTAATTATGAGTAAAGAGAGTATTATATTACTAGTTGGAATTATAGTAGCCTGTATATGGCTTGTGACATATATCATAATTGAGGATGACAAGAAGAGAAAAATTATACTGGCTATAGGAGTGATTATTGATATTATATTGTATCTAATAGGCAAAAATACCGGTTTACTTTTGGTAGGTATTGTTGGTGGTATTATTTTTTCTTTCTTCCCCGGAAGAGGTATAAGACAATATAAGAATTCAATTAATGAGGCCAAGGGATTTAAAAACTATATGATAGTTTTTGTTGTATTTACAGTTATGATATTTATGACTGCTTCTGTTGCGTATCCTGGGGTTGAGATTGTGTGGTAATAAATATATGTAGAGGTGTAGCATGAACGACTTGATTATTAAGGATACCATAGATGAATATTTATCAGTGTCAAAATATATAAACTGGAAAAAAGCAACTATAGAAGATATTGATGAATTGGTCCGAACACGGATTACAGTTCTTCGTGTAGCTAACAAATTAGCTGATGACGTGGATATGTCTGTGGTTGAGAAAGAGTCCTATGAATATTATAAGAGGACTTTGGAAACGGGTGAGCATATTGCGTATTTGGTATATGATAACGGAACATTTATTGGTGCAGGTGGTGTGAGCATTTATCAGGTAATGCCGACATACCATAATCCAAGCGGTAAAAAGGCATATATCATGAATATGTACACTGCACCGAAATATCGCAGACAGGGAATTGCATTTCATACATTAGATTTGCTGGTAAAGGATGCAAGAGAGCAGGGAATAACGCAGATTGCATTAGAAGCAACGGATATGGGGCGACCATTATATGAGAAATATGGGTTTGTAAAGATGGAAAATGAGATGGAAATTTATTAATTTTTAAAGTAAAATGCTGTAAGGATTAATTTGTAAAAATATGTATTAACTTTTTTATATGTTTTGACGATAAACTATGGTAATATTATTTTGTGTAATTAGAAGAGCTGGGAGAAAGTAATGAAAAGAAAAATGATTTTGTGGGGGATGTGCCTTTGTTTGGCAGTGTCTCTGTCTGCATGTGGAAAGAAAAACACAGAAGCACCGATAGTGGTGGAGAATAGCCAGATTTCAGAAAGTGAAGATGCAGAAACTCAAGAAGTAGAGTCCAAGGAGGAAACACTCGAGCATACGCAAGCAGATGCGAGCCAGCAAAGGTTTGAGAAGTTGACCTACAGCTTTGCAGATGCAAAAGCGGGAGCTGATTTTCTGCTGGGGAATAAAGATTACTTAAATAACCTTACTCATAATGATTTATGCTTTCGTATGCAGAAAAAAGATGTTAGCCTAGAGGAATATACTGCTTTTGCAGCAAAGCAGACTTTGGATTTTACGGAAGAGGAAAAGGCAGGTATAACTGCCTGCATGCAGAAAATTGAGGATATTTGTGAGAAGAGACATTATAAGCTGCCGGCTATGGAAGAGATTACTTTTGTGAAAACCACTATGCAGGAAGAGTCAGGAGCGGCAGCATATACCCATGGCACTCAGATTTATATGGGTGAGGATGTGGTGTCATTCTTAAGTAGTAAGGATGAATGGGAACGGGATTATGGTACAATGATACTGGCTCATGAATTGTTTCATTGTCTGACCAGAAGTGATTCCTGGTTTCGCGAGGACATGTACGGAATCATTGGTTTTCGTGTACAAGATGAGGAGTTTACTTTTGCACCGGAAATCAAAGAAAAAATACTTAGCAATCCGGACGTGGGAAAGCATAATTCCTATGCAACTTTTCGGATAGACGGCAGGGATAGGGATTGTGTAGTAGTATTCAGTACCACGAGACCCTTTGAGAAACCGGGGGATAGCATGTTTGACCTGCATATGGTCGGTTTGGTACCTATAGATGACCTTTCTGTCATGTATCCGGCAAAAGACGCGGAGAATTTCTGGGAGGTATTTGGTAGAAATACAGAGTATGTTCTGGACCCGGAAGAAGTTCTGGCAGATAATTTTTCCTATGCTATTATGTATGGTGAGGATGGGATGGATTATCCGTCTCCGGAGATTATAAAGGCAATTTGTGATTATTTGAAGAAATAATACAGAGTTTATGGGAAAAGAGGTAAAAGCGGTGATTCTGTGCATTGCTACAGCTCCATGCGAATTAAATTACATTAGAGAGGAAGATTGAGAAATTTATGAAATTTAAGAGACTAAAGAAGTTGTTTAGAATAATAGCTGTGGTATTAATTTTTGCATTAACTTTAAGTGATTATGGCTGTATACTAAATATTAAGGCTGCCGGCATAGAAGATGGTAGTAACCTGTTAAACAGCGTTAAGATAAAAAATGCAAATACTAATACGGAAATGGGCACAGGCTCTAATATACAAGCCGATGACCAGCTGTTAGTTGAGTATTACTTAAAAGATATATATCCTCTTGGCGCAGGAAAAAATGTGGAGCAGGGAACTGCATACTCTTTTAAGGTGCCGGATGAGTTAAAGGTGTTATCACAGGGTTCGTGGACACTTAGAGTTGGAAACAATACATTAGGTCAATGTTCATATGACTCCGGTACCCACACTATTCAGGTTACATTTGATGATGGATGTTTCGATGCAAATGGATTTGCGGCAGATGGAGTAACAGGTATGTTCATAGGATTTACAGCATGTTTAGATTCTGATAAGTTAGGAAATCAGGACAACCAGGTGCTTAAGTTCCAGATAGCCGGTGGGGAATATGAATTTAGTTTCTTATATGGTGAGGATGCATCTATGAGTAAATCAGGAATCTATGATGAAGCATCTGAGAAAATCACATGGACTATAACCATTGAAGAAGGCAGTAAGTCTTATGAAAAATTAGTTTTTAAAGATACATTTTCTTCTAATCAGGAATATGTTGATGGCAGTTTGAAGGAGAGGATTGGAGATTCAGGAAATTTTACAGCATGTAGTAATGTGACAGTTTCAGGTAAAAGTATTTCATATGAATACATTCCTTCCGGTTCAACAAGAACATTTAGATATGAGACAAAATTCACTGATGAAGCATTAAATCCAAATAATGCTGTCAATGATAAGATAAATTTAACAGCAACAAATAGTGCAAGTATAGTATATCCAAGTGATAACAACAAGGAAATAGCTAAAACAGGTTTGGCAACTGTAAATGCTACTGTTACAGTAGAAAGCCAAAATCCAAGTACAGTGATTTTGGACAAGGTAGGCAAATGGCATGTAAGAGAAGATAATGGTCTTTTATGGCATGTTAAGGTTAATGAGGCAAAACAGAACTTTGGTAATGATGTATATTTAATTGAGACTATAGGAGGTTCTCAGGTACAAACAGGAGATATTAAGCAAATACTGGGAGATAATCCTATCAGAAATGTCAAGGTTAATAAGACAGAAGCTACTCAGGAGCAGCTTAACAAGATAAAAATAGAGCCTGCAGGTACTGGATTTACTGCTAATGAATACAAGATTTCTTTCGGCGATTTACTGGATGGAAATACTGTTGAATTTGATTTTTTCACTCGTATGTCCGAGGAAGAAATAGATTTTTATCAGGGTAATAACAATACAGATGATTTGGCAAGAACAGGAAGAAATACTGTAACTATGTATCAGACAACTACTATGCTCAAATCTATAGATGCCATAGTGCGTGCATATCCAAAGGTTTTAGATAAAAGTTTTGAAAATTATGATTATAATACTCGTGAATTAGAGTGGAAAATAGATGTAAATTATGATTTTATGAAGCTTGATGATGTTGTTTTGGAAGATACTATTTCGGTAGGTTCTTTTGCAGATAAAGTAATTGTAAAAACCTATGAGGATGGAGATTCTACATATGTAGTTGATACAACACAGTTATCAGATATTCCGAACCAGACAGGTATGTACTATGATTATAATGAGCAGACAAAGCTTCTGACAATATATCTTGGAGACATTCCTCGTAATACGAAGTATGATGTTTTAGTATATTCTGTTATTGGTACAGATGATGAGATTAATGATAATGGAACAATTAAAACTTTATCAAATTACAATGGTGATATACAAGTAAGCAATAAGGTTACTATGAAAAAGGAAGGTAGCTCTCCGGTAACGGTAGAGGCTACAGGAACAATTAATAATAAAGTTCTAGAAAAATCGGGTAAAGTAACTGCGGCAGGTGTTGCTTCTTATGAGATAAAATTAAATCAAGCACAGATGACATGGCCACAACAGTCTGAGATTGTTGATATAATGTCTCCGGGCATGATGCTTGATGCTGCATCTATTCAGTTATATGAAGCTGAAGTATCATCTGATGGATCTATGGTAGCTACCAGCGTGGTAGATAAAGATTTATACGAAAGAAATCATGTTATTTTAGAAGAGAATAATGTATACGGTGAGGAAGCAGGTTCAACTATGCTTACAGTTGTTTTGCCGGATAATGCTTCAAATAAAGCATATATTCTAAAATATGATGCAGTGTTAGAAGAAGATACTACATATGAAAGGTTTACTAATAAGGTAAAACTTCAGGGTGTAACATCTAAGGAAACTAATACTGATACAATAATTAGTATTCAAGACCTTAAAGGATATGGCGGAGCTACAGTAATCACATATAGTAAAGTCAAAATTATCAAATATAATGAAGAACAGGAACCTTTAAAGGGAGCAGAATTCGCTTTATTTATGGATGGCGAGGAGATTGATAGAAAAATATCAGATGACAAAGGTGAGATTATCTTTTCTTATCTTACACCGGGTTCCACATATGTTATTAAAGAGATGAAAGCACCTGTTGGATATGTGAAGGATGAGGGTTCATGGGAGTTTGTTGCGAAAGATAAAGGGGATCGATATTATTTGGACAATCCTCACATATTTATAAATAAGAAGGAAACTACCTCGGGAACTGAAGATGATAACACCTCAGAAACAACAGAGGAGCCAAAAGACGATGACACTTCGGAAACAACAGAAGAGCCAAAAGACGATGACACCTCAAAAACAACAGAAGAGCCAAAAGATGATAACACTACAGAAACAACAGAAGAGCCAAAAGGTGATGACACTTCAGAAACAACAGAAGAGCCAAAAGATGATGACACTACAGAAACAACAGAAGAGCCAAAAGATGATGCCACTACAGGAACAACAGAAGAGCCAAAAGATGATGCCACTACAGGAACAACAGAGGAGTCAAAAGATAATAACACTACAGGAACAACAG
Source organism: Lachnospiraceae bacterium (assembly GCA_015057515.1). Taxonomy (GTDB): domain Bacteria; phylum Bacillota; class Clostridia; order Lachnospirales; family Lachnospiraceae; genus Coprococcus_C. Next base: position 3,795 of record SVED01000081.1, on the reverse strand, counting down.
AGAATTCAAAAGGTAGTGGTGATGCATTAACCGGAACAAATCAGCAACCTCAAACCGGAGATAATAGTGATGATATTATTTTGGCTTTGATGCTTTGTCTGTTAAGTCTTGGGTGTATATCAATGTATTGGTCCAAGAAAAAAATCTAATCCTGTAAATTACTGATAATGTGTGTTAGGAAATAGATAGTTAGAATTATGGAGAGAGAATAACATAAATTATTCGCTCTCCATAATTATTTGTGAATATTGTCTTTGTGATTTTGTGAATATAATTTTTGACACTAAAATCTTTAAAAAAAACGCTAAATTGCTTGATTAATTACGTAATTAAGTATAAAATGTTGAAAGGTATTTTTTATTATAGGATATATTATACATAAGGGAGAAAATAATGAAAAAATTTTGGAAGAAAACAGTATGTTTTGCAACAATGTTAGGAATGCTGATCTCATCATGTCCACCGGGGCTTAATGTCAGTGCCATGCCTGCAGAAGTGGCAACGTATACAGATGCGACTGAAACAACAGAGGAAGTACATGAAGAAATACAGGAAGTGACAACAGAAGCTGCAAATGATGAAAATCAGGGAGAGATAACAGCAGATGTTGATGAGATTAGTCCACAGGATGGTGATGTGTTTTCTATTGATGAAGATAATCTGAATGGTGATGAGTCTGCTGCAGAGGCGCAGGGTCAGTTTAGTATGGTACGTGAAAGTAGTGTACAAGAAGGTTATTCAGACTACACAAACTATATGACAGATCATAGATTAGAGGTAGATGGTGTTGAGATTACTGATGGTAGTACAATTGTACCTTCTAAGAATTTTGTTTTGTCCCTTTATTTTGAATTGACACTTGCTGATATGGCAACAAATGGTCTTAAGTATTACTATCCGCTTCCTGACCATATTTCAATAGGTGACCAGGGAAGTGAAGATGAGACTATTACTCTTTATAACGGAGACAGGGTAGCTATAGGTAATTACTATATTAAGGATGATGTGTTATATGTTACATTTCCGGGATATTACGATCAGGTTATTGCTTACTTTAATATGGATGCTTCATGGGATGTAAGCTCTAATAGTGCACAGATTTCCGTAAACTGGGAAGATGGAGTGGAAACTTACAATATAGACATTTGCGATTTAACTGTAGTTAAAACTCATACAGGATATGTTACCAACGATGATGATAATGGTATGAGCTTAGGCTTTAAGGTTAGAGTTACTCCTAATTCAGAGAGTGGAACAATTAATAATATAACTTTGACTGACACATACAATCTTGACAATTTAAAGATTGATGAGAATGCGTACGGAACAGATAAGGCAGTTAAGGTTACAGCATATAATGCAGACAAAACCATAGCAGGAGAGCCTGTATATTATAAGCTAAGTGATATAAAGACATCAGGAAATTTATCTTCCGGTGTATTTGAGATTTCAGGTTTATCTATATCTGCAGGTGGTTATTTTGAAATAGAATATTGTTCTTTCATAGAAGAAAAAGAAAGAATGGCTATAGATGCCAGTTCAGGAGAGGAAAACCAGATTGCAAATAACACAGCGGAAGCATCATACCCATATTACGATGCAGAGGCAGGTAAAACAGTAACTTTATCAACATCAGCAAAGATAAAAGCTGAATATGGAAACAATACACAGTGGATATATAAGGAAGCCGGTGAAGAGGGACTTGTCAAGGAAACCTCAGAGGGTAAAACTATAATTCCTTATGTAGTAACTGTAAATAAGCACAGAAGATATAGCTTAGGTGGTTCTATAGTTAAAGATGAAATCACAGATTTTTCGGGTGGCACCGCAACTTATTACACTAGTTATGATGCTGATACTAAGGTAGAATGGATGAATAAGTTAGATAAAGGTGTCATAGAACAGAAGTGGATATATCTTGATGATGAGACTTATAGTGACTTGAGTGCTCTTGCTGCAACAGGAGCTACAACAGCGTATGATAAGTTGTTAGCTGATACAGAACTTGTGGGAGCTATCGTAGAAGCAATTAATGATACAGTGAGTTCATCTAATCAGATAACAACATTTGATAAGGATGCAGCACTTAAATATGTATTTACAAAACAGGGCGCCAATAATTTTATTTGGGTTACGCCTACAGATGATATGCCAACTACATATACTATTAAATATCAGGTTATAGTTGATAAAGAAGTAGGTTCGTTTAAGAATACAGCGGCTCTTTGGTATACGGAGTATGAGGCTGTACCGGCATTACCGGGAGGATGGACAAAGCCTGTAAAAAAGGTACTTAATGCGAGCAAGACAAATTACGGAGTATATGTAGGAGAAGATGGAAATTACTATGTGGATTATAAGATAACCGTAGGTCTTGAGGCTGGAAGTGCAGCTTTTGAGGATATTTCGGTAAGAGATATATTTCCAACTAATAAGGTTGTAATTGATGGTAAAGAGTATACGGTAATTGACTGGTTAGCAGGATTTGACGGTACATCGGTTGACCTTGCAAATTTTAGCGAAGAGGCCAATATAGCTTTGGTTAGTTCTGTAGTCAATATATCAAGTACCAGCAATGATCCAAATGTACAAGCTGTTGTTGATAATGCTTATGCGTTTTATTTCCATGAGGTTAACGGTTCGATGGAGTCAGAGGCATTTGAAAATAGAGAATATGCTGATGATATAGAGGATTTTTGCCGATATAAAAGAACTGTCAATGAGCCTAGGATATCTGAGTGGACAGGTTATTGTAAAGGAATACAATATCGTGGTGCGCCAACAGGAGCGGGACAGTTTGTAGCAAAAGAGGATATAACTACTAAAAGCTCCCAACCGCAGTTTATGCAAAAGGGAACTACAGTATCTCCGGGCAGTATGCTTATATGGTTGGGTGATTTGCCGGGAACAGATGTGGGTTATGATATCGATATTGAATTTACAATGCAGGTTAATCCGGAGTTGGTAAAATATTTGCCAAATTCTCCTGATAAATATGTGGAAAACAATAATAGAGCGGAAGTATTTACATCGTATTACTGGGAAGCGACGGAACGAAATACGGTGGATTTTAGAGGTAGTAGTAACTCAACAGGATACCATCAATCACATTTCCCTATAAAAGAGCTTAATTCACCATACTGGATAGGTATAGATGAAGAACATCCGGGAATTAATAAAAATGTAATTTCGGACAGTTATAATGAAACTAATAATACATTAAGATATGAGCTTGTGACTAACCCTGAAGAGAATATCATCGCAGGACCAAATACTTATGAGATAACCGATACTATAGGTGTATCTGGTCTTAAATATATTGAGAACAGCTTTGTAATTAAAAATAGTGCCGGAGCCACTATTTATTCAGGAGGCAATCCTGCCGCAGGATACGAAGGATTAATTAATATTGACGTAAATAATTATGATGATAAATCAAGTGATTTTATTATCACTTTAGACAACAGTAGTGATAAATTTACTGTAACCGGTCCGAATGGGTCAAATATATTAGATAAACTTACTATTACATACGACATAGATGTTTCAAGTATTCAGACTGATGTAACAATACCAAATGATGCAGCGTTGATATCAGTGACAGGTACTCCGGGTACAGCATCATATGAAAGAACAAGTCTTGGTACTGCTCATGTAGAACATGCAATAGATAAGGCATTGAGTAAACACATATCTACAGCACCGGAGAAGGCTAACGATTTTACAGCGTCATTTTACGTGGATGTTAATCCTAAGTCTGAAAATGCATACGAGCTTGCAAATCTTAATGTAGGT
>SVED01000080.1 GCA_015057515.1 Lachnospiraceae bacterium | reverse complement strand
AAGAGTGATATTACAAATTCAACTCCAACCAATTCTAATGGACAATCACCAACTAGCAATCCAGTCACTCCGCAGACCCAAGGTATATATTCTGACAATTCTTCACCACAGCAGGGTTACGCTCCTCAAGCTGGTGGATACATGGGACAGCCTCAAGGTTACAATGGTCAGCCAATTAAGCCTCAGGGATATGGCGCTATGCCGGGTATGCAAAGTCAGTCTCAGGGATATGGCGCTACGCCGGGTATATCAAATCAACCCCAAGGATATGGTGCTATGTCAGGTATGCAAAATCAACCTCAAGGATATGGCGCTATGTCAGGTATGCAAAATCAACCTCAGGGGTATGGCGCTATGTCAGGTATGCAAAATCAACCTCAGGGGTATGGCGCTGTGCCAGGTATGCAAAATCAACCTCAGGGGTATGGTGCTATGCCAGGCCAAATGCAATTAACTCCTGCTCCTAGACCAGCACAAAACAAAAAGCCAAAATGGCCTCTAATACTTGGCATCAGTCTAGCAATTATAGCTATCATAATTACAGTTGTAATCATTATACATAAAAATAAAGAAGACTACAAAAACAAGGATAGCAAAAAAACAACCAGCACAAGAACTACCGAAGACATAGACACTACCGAAATCCCTGAAACTACAGCGACCACCACCGAGGTCCCTATATACAACGAGGGAACAAAGACTATTATGATTTACATAGTAGGTGCTGATTTGGAAACTGAAAACGGTTTAGCTTCCGAGGAAATATATGAAATTATAGATTCTGACTTCGACCAGGATAAGATGAATGTACTAATCTACACTGGTGGTAGTAGGAGCTGGTATCACAGTGATGTACCCGATAATAACAACGCTATATTCTTAGTTGAAGACAACGGAATTACATTGTTAGAGGAATATGGTCAGGATAACATGGGTGATCCAGATACACTTACCGGATTCCTTAACTACGGCTATGAAAACTATCCTGCTGAGCAATACGCTGTTGTCTTCTGGAACCACGGCGGTGGTGCTTTCTGGGGATATGGAATGGACGAAAACTCAGGTGACCATCTCACATTGGTTGAGCTTAGCGGAGCATTTGCCAACAGTCCATTTAATGGTTCTAACAAGTTAGAGTTTATTGGTTTTGACGCTTGCCTTATGGCAAACCTAGAAACAGCAACTATCCTTTCCCCATATGCAAACTATATGATTGCATCTCAGGAGATAGAGCCTGGATATGGCTGGGATTATGAATTCCTAGACAGTATAGATGATATGACATCTGGTGCAGATATGGGAGCAGCTATTGTTGATTCGTACATCGAAACAACAAATTCCATTATGCAAGATTATCCATATTGGTACTGTAACCTCACCTTAGCTGTTATGGACCTAAGTCAGGTTGAAAATGTAAATACCGCTATGGATAATCTGTACGCAAAAGCTAATCAGGATTTATGCGCAGATACCTATAGTCAGTTTTCACGTATTCGCTCCAACTCAAAGACAATAGCAGACGAATACACCGACGAAACTTCATATGATATTGTTGACTTAAAACATCTTGCACGAAACATGAGTACACTTTATCCTAGTGAAGCAAATGCATTGGAGGCAGCGGTTGACCAGCTTGTTGTTTACAGCCAGGCTACCGAAGATAACTGTAATGGTGTATCTGTTTACCACCCTTACGACGCAAAAATGTATTCAGCAGAATACATTCCTCAGTATAAAGATTTTGGATGTTCATCTGAATATGAGAAATATATTACTAACTTCGCTACTCTTCTCAACAGTCAGGACACAACAACTGTTGATTGGGATCCATATTCATTGAATCCTTATACTAACGGTGATTTAAGCTTTAGTGTTCAGCTCTCTGAAGAGCAGCTTGGCGATCTCCAAAATGCATACTTTGTCATTTCCAGAGAGGACCCTGACAGAGCAGGAAATTATGTTTTTGTTTCCATGAGCAACGATGTTACTATAGATACTTCAAACATTGCTACAGCTAACTTCGATGGACAGATTATTTACATGCAAAATGATACAACCTATGAACAGTATGAAGTCATGTACACTATTCAGGAAACAACTGATACCTACACCAGATATCTTCTTACAAGTATTCTCTACAATGATGACATTCAGGGTGAAGATGCTATGTATGCATACTTTGTAATGGATATCAGTGATGCTCATCCAGAAGGCGAGCTCCTTGGTGCTTATCCTATTTCTAACTTTGTAAGTAGTGATGGTACAGATATATTCCCTGACAGATATCAGATTAACTTGAATGACTACTCCAATATTGCATTTGGAGCTATTACCCATCAATTCACTGGCGAAGAGGATTTGACAAACTTTAACGAAGCTGATTGGCAGGATGCAGTACTTATGTACAACTACTTCCCAATTTCCGAAGGTTTTTCAACTGTTCTTGGTACAATGGATCCATCTATGTCCTACTATGGTATGTTCATATTTGAAGACACTCAGGGCAATAGACACTGTTCTAACCTAGTACAGTTACAATAATTTTACATTATCACAACAAAAAACACCTTCCTAGCCAATGGCTAGGAGGGTGTTTTTTAATAAATTCACATAGGATAACGAGTTCTCTGAGAAACTTTGGCATCCGATGTTGCATCATATTTACGTCTTAGATTATCTAAATCCGAATCATTTCGCACAATATTTTCTGACGGAAGATTATACCTATGTCCGTTAGCTTCCAGAAAACGATAAGCTATCATAAATGTCATCTCATCAAATGACGTAAAATACTTGTTGTTAATAGCTGATATACAATCTTCAATGCTGGCATAAGTACTAGGATTGCACTCACTAAAAATCTGATTGTATGTATCTAGGCAAATTTGCTTTTGTCTAATGAAATCTGTAGAAACCTTCTGTAAAGGAAATATCGCAAAATATGCTCTAAGCCATCCTGTAGGTGCCTTAAACCACTGAAAAATGGTGGCATATTCATTTTCCATGTCAGCAATTTCCTTTTCCCATTCGTAACTTATATACGAAGCATCTACAATACGATTTATCTCTTCCTCAGAAAGATTCAACTTGTATAATTTGTTGAATTTTTTGACAATCTTACGCCTCTTTGGAACTGATCTGGCGAGTTTAGTTGCTGTCTGTTCATATACTATATTGTCCCTATATGATGAAAACGTCATTTTTGTTTTATTTACCTTGCCAGCGGTGAAAATTTTGTATATTACATAGAAAAAAATTATTGGTGGTGCTAAGCTTACAAGTATGGCAATAAGAGCTATAGACAGTCCAAAACCCACAGGAAATATAGATGTCAATATACTAAATGCAATTAGGCCTCCTATAATCTTACCAACCTTGTTTTCCATGTTTTTGAAAGACTTTGGATTATTTCTGGCAAAACCAAAATACCATATCATAAACACTAATAAAAGTGGCATATATATCCCCTCTCTTTATCCCCAATAAAGCTCCTTACTCATCCCAGTTGTGATAAACTGACTGCACGTCGTCATCCTCATCAAGCATATCCAATATACGATTCATTTTCTTAATATCATCTTCATCGGTAAGCTCAACGTAATTCTGAGGAATCATAGTAACCTCGGCGGAAGCCATAGGTATATTTTCCGCCTCTAAAGCCTCACGAACTGCTGAAAAATCTGCTGGTGCAGTGATAACCTCAAAGCTATCCTCTTCCTCTGCAAAATCCTCTGCTCCTGCATCAAGAGCAATCATCATAAGGTCGTCTGCATCCATAGAGCACTCTTCCTTGTCTATGATAATCTGTCCCTTTTCATCAAACATATACGAAACGCAGCCTGTTGTACCTACATTTCCACCGCCTTTTGTGAAAGCGTTTCTCACGTTAGAAGCTGTTCTATTCTTGTTATCTGTAAGTGCATTTACAATAATAGCTGTTCCATTTGGACCATAACCCTCATAAGTAATTCCAACGTAATTAACTGACCCAAGGTCGCCTGCTGCTTTTTTGATACCTCTATCAATGGTATCGTTAGGCATATTATTTGCCTTTGCCTTTGCAATAACATCACGAAGCTTACTGTTATTAGCAGGATCTGAACCACCCTCTTTTACTGCTACGGCAATTTCTCTACCAATAATTGTAAATATCTTACCCTTAGCAGCGTCGTTCTTTTCCTTCTTATGTTTGATATTTGCAAATTTTGAATGTCCTGACATATTAAGTTACTCCTTATCTTCTTCTATCTTTGTAATTTTAACAAGAGTTATCATCTTGTCACATATATTAACAGGGATAAATTTGTATCCACTGTATACTATCTCTGTATCTTCATTTTCTACTGGTAATCTTCCCAGCTTGTATAACAAAAACCCATTTATAGTTTCAAAATCTTCATCTGGAAATTCAATATCAATAACACCCTCAATATCATTTAAGGTCGCATCTCCAGCCACGATATAATTATTATCGTCTACCTTTTTTATATCCTCTTCTTCTCCCTCATCATGCTCATCACAGATATTACCTACTATTTCTTCGATAATGTCTTCCATGGCAACCAATCCCTCAGTTTGACCATACTCATCTACAACTATTGACATATGTATTTTCTCAAGTTGCATCTTCTGGAGAAGTTTAGATATATTGAAGGTTGGATGAATAAATATAGGTTCTTCCATAATTTGGGTTACCGGAGTACTAGGTTCCTCCATATAAGCTGATATAAGCTCCTTTAGATGTATAACACCTATGATGTTATCTAAATCCTCCTCATATACGGGATATCTTGAAAAACGATTATCCAATGCATATCTAAGAGCTTCCTCAACATTACTAGTGTTTTCCACGGCAACTATCTTTTGCCGGTTGGTCATAATATCTTTTGCATCTTTTTCACTAAACTCAAAGATGTTTGATATCATTTCCACCTCATTGTCCTCGATAATGCCTTGTTCATATCCTTCCTCTACCATAGAAAGGATCTCTTCCTCAACCTTTTCTTCATCTAGTTTTTTTGAAAATAGCTTTTTGAAGCTACTGGGACCATTTTGGGACATATTTTTTCTCCTTTATATTTCCAGACTTATACGTAAGGCTTCATTTACACGACTAATAATCTTATTGTCTAAATGACATACCTTTTCCTTAAGTCTTTGTTTATCTATGGTTCTTACCTGCTCTAACAGTATAACAGAATCCTTCGCCAAGTCGCAATACCTAGAATCAAGCTCCACATGTGTTGGCAACTTCGCCTTGTGTAGCTGTGATGTTATGGCTGCTATAATAACTGTTGAGCTATGCTTGTTTCCTGCTTCATTTTGTATAATAAGTACTGGTCTTACACCGCCTTGTTCTGAACCGATAACGGGTCTTAGGTCAGCATAATATATATCTCCACGTCTGATTATCATTTTTTACACTCCCATTGTTATTACTAACTAATCAAAGTATTTCCAATAATCATCCGTCGTATACAATTATATTAATCAATACATATCGTACTTAATATCTCACAAAAGATAGTTGACACAGACTGTATCTGTTCCACCTTCATTATACACTCTAGGTACTCTTCTACCAATATTGCATACCAGTTCATAGTTAAAGCTTGCTGCCGGAGCTGCCACTTCTTCTACTGATACATAAGAATCCCCCTGACCACCTATAAGGACTACCTCATCCTTCACTGACACATCAGGAATATCAGTAACGTCCACCATAATCTGATCCATACATACTCTGCCAATAATAGGTGCATACTGACCATGTATAATAACTCTTCCCTGATTAGAAAGAGCCCTTGGATAGCCATCAGCATAGCCTGCTGTAACTGTAGCTATCTTGGTTTCCTTACAGGTTACATAGGTCCAACCATAACTTACACCCACACCCGCAGGAACCGTCTTTACATGAGCGACATGAGCTACAAGTGACATAACAGGCTTAATAACTACCGACTTATCCACCTGTTCTGATGGATATAGACCATATGTAACTATGCCTATACGTACCATATCAAAGTCGTCATCATCCAACTCCATGGTTCCGGCACTATTATCAATATGCTTAAGAGCAAATGTTATGCCTGCTCTTTCAAGGCATTCTATAAAGTGAAGAAACTTTTTTTTCTGCTGATAGGAGTAGTTTTTGTTTACCTCATCCGCCTTAGCATAATGAGTAAATATACCCTCTATCTCAAGTCCCTCCATATCCTTTAACTTCACAGCCTGAGCTATGCCGTATTCTGTAACTGGAAAGCCAATTCTGGACATTCCAGTATCCACCTTTATATGAACCTTTACTTTTTTACCAGCGGCAATTGCCATATCTGAGAGGAGCTTACACTCTTCCACATCATATACCGCCTGGGTTATATCATACTCAATCAAGCGCTCATAGTCAGAGGAGTCTGTGTAACCTATAATGATAATAGGCATAGTCACCCCTGCCTGTCTAAGCTCTATAGCCTCATCTATAGTGGCTACACCATAGTAATCTGACAAATCCTGAATGCGTTTTGCTATCCAAACAGCTCCATGTCCATAGGCATCAGCTTTTATTATTGTCATAATCTTCATATCTGATTTTCTAAGAGACTTCATCTGGGAAATGTTATATCTCAGGTTATCTATGTTGATTCTTGCAAATATTCTGTTGTAACCAACTTCTTTAACCAACGTAATAATCCCCTTCCAATACCTTTGTAATACTTCTGACAATATCAGAAGCTATCATGCTGTATCTGCCCTTGCTTATAGCTGCCTCCTGACCTGCCATACCATGCATATAGCTGCCTAGCTTTGCTGCTCCAAAAGGATCCATATTCTGACCACAGAGTCCTGCAATAATACCAGACAAAACATCTCCTGAACCACCAGTTGCCATACCATTGTTTCCTGTCATATTAATGTATGCCTGATTACCTCCATCTGACACTATAGTTCGAGCATCTTTTAAAACTACCACAACACCATACTCATTTGCAAAAGCTTTAGAAGTGTCATACTTGTGTTCTTTTAAGTCTGCAATCTTCATATCAGTAAGTCTGGACATTTCCATAAGATGTGGTGTAATAATAACCTTTGCACCAGTGTCCTTTAACCATTCTTTATGTTGTGCTACTATGTTAATACCATCTGCATCCAATATAATGGTTTTATCAAATTTACGAAGTATTCTCTCCACAATGTAGGTTGAAGCTTCACCTGTTCCAAGCCCCGGTCCTATAACTACAACATCTGCCCATGCAACTAAAGACCTTATGGCTTCTCTCATGGATTCTTTATCTTCAGGATTATACGTAGTGAGCATCGCTTCCGGCAGCTTTGTCTGTATAATCTCTCTGTTATCCTCCACAGTGCATATCTTCACCAGTCCACAGCCCATACGATAAGCCGCCTCTGCCGCAAACATTGGTGCTCCTGCCATATTCTTGCAACCACCTACAACACATATCTTACCGAAGCTTCCTTTATGGGAGTCAGATTTACGATAAGGAAGCAGTTTTTCTACATCTTCTTCATCATAGGTATAAAGCTTTGGCTCAACAAAATCTACGGCTTGTTTTGGGAATCCAATATCCACCACCCTAACCTGTCCTGAATATTCATAACCAATACCTCTTAGCATACCGACCTTTATATGCTCGAAAGTTATGGTAGCGTCCGCCCTTACTGCACAACCAAGCACAAATCCGGTAAGAGAATCTATACCAGATGGTATGTCTATAGCTATTGTAAACGCATCTATATCGTTGATAAGATTGATAGCCTCTGCCTGTTTTCCAGTAACATTCCTATTAAGTCCTACTCCAAAAATGCCATCAACCACAATATCATAACCATAGTTAACTATCTCATCTAAAAACTTTACTCCGAGTTTTTTTGCAATTTTTTTCTGCTGTTCAAATGCATCACTTGTTTTAGAAAGACCATTTACCCAGTAAACATCCACGTCATATCCTGAGCTTTTAAGAATACGAGCAAGGGCAACTCCATCGCCACCATTATTTCCACTTTCTACCACAACAAGTATTCTGGAATTGTGAGGGAATTTGGATTTGATAAAATCATACATTTCCAGAGCCGCTCTCTCCATCAGCACCATCTGCGGTATGCCTACTACATTTACAGTATATTCATCTATGCGGGACATTTCCTCTCCGCTTACTATATATTTCATAATCTTTTCCTCTTGCAAAATATATTTTTAACTAATTAATTATAGTACATTTATACTCAACTCGCAACCGAATTATATGCATAAAGCTAAATGTTTCTTTGGTTTTTTCAACAACCTACTCTAAATATTTCTAGGAAATAATCCGAATATATGTTATATTGATATTAGTAATTTGTTCAATTACTTTTTACAAAGGAGATTATTATGATATACATAGATGGATTAGGCTATGTGGATGAAAGTATATATGGTTTAAGTAACACTAATGGCATTAATAGCACTGCTCTAACTTCTAACACAGAGGCTATATTATCTGATTTCAGCCGTATACTCGCCACTGAAACCGCTAACCTTAACAATCAGTCAACCGTATATAACTTAGAAGATATTTTCAATGAAGCAGCAGCAAAATATAACGTAGATGCCAATCTACTTAAGGCTATTGCCTATAACGAGTCTCGTTTTAAAACTGACGTTACCTCTGAGGCAGGTGCTATGGGTATTATGCAGCTTATGCCTTCAACAGCAAAGGCAATGGGTGTCAACAACGCCTATGACCCTTACGAAAGTATTATGGGGGGAGCCAAGTTGCTCAGCACTTTGTCAGATATGTTCGACGGAGATACAACTCTTATGATTGCCGCATATAATGCCGGCGCAGGCAATGTTGAAAAATACGGTGGAGTTCCACCTTTCGAGGAAACAAAAACCTATGTTGAAAATGTTTTAAACACCCTGTCTTCTGGCATTGACACAGGAGACGTTAAAGTTACTTCTGTTGCCGCTAACAAAGCTGATGTTTCCTATGGCACAAACCTAACATATTCCGATGGTGATAATATCCTAAGTCGACTCTATGGTAGTAGCAGCATAAATGCTACTTCAACAGATGCATACACTTACACTCATTACCAGCTACTTATGACCTACTTCCAAAATATGCTGGACATCATTTCAAGTATGGGAGAAGATTCAT
>SVED01000079.1 GCA_015057515.1 Lachnospiraceae bacterium | reverse complement strand
ATCATCTACGCTAAGCGGTGAGAAGAATTTCGCAGTACCATTTGTAGGTAAAACATGATTTGGACCTGCAAAATAATCTCCTAATGGCTCTGAAGAATATTCTCCAAGAAATATAGCTCCTGCATTTTTTATTTTAGTCATTATGTCGAAAGGATTAGATGTAACTATTTCTAAATGCTCGCTGGCAATTTCATTTGCTGTAGCAATAGCCTCTTCCATATCCTTAGCAACAAGAATATAACCATAATTATCTATAGATTTTCTCATAATCTCAGTTCTTGAGAGTTCTTCAATAAATGCATCCACTTGAACAGACACCTTTTTTGCAAGTTCACTAGATGTAGTTATAAGTATAGCTGATGCCATCTCATCATGCTCCGCCTGAGAAAGTAAATCTGCTGCTATATATCTAGGATTAGCAGTCTCATCAGCTAAAACCAGTATTTCGCTAGGACCAGCAACTGAATCAATACTTACATGTCCAAATACTGTTCTTTTTGCAAGGGCAACAAATATATTACCAGGACCAACTATCTTATCAACCTTTGGAATGGATTCAGTACCATATGCAAGAGCTGCTATAGCCTGTGCACCACCTGCCTTATATATGGTGTCAACACCAGCCTCATTTGCTGCAACAAGAGTCATAGGGTATACTTTACCTTCTGAATTACAAGGTGTTGTCATGATAATCTCTTCAACGCCGGCAACCTTAGCAGGAATAACGTTCATCAAAACCGATGACGGATATGCAGCTTTTCCACCTGGCACATACACACCTGCTTTTTCTATCGGTGTAATCTTTTGACCAAGCATACTACCGTTATTTTTTGAATCAAACCAGCTGTATTGCTTTTGTTTTTCATGATATTCCTTAATATTGCTTATTGCTTTACGGATTATTTCCAATAAATGTTCATCAATCTGAGTATATGCTTCCTCAATTTCTTCCTTTGTAACTTTTATATTTGTAGCATCAATGTTTGCCTTGTCAAATTTTGCTGTATATGCAAAAAGAGCCCTATCTCCATTTTTATGTACATCTTCGACAATGTCCTTAACAATGGTTTCATACTCACCATAGCTGTCCGGACTTCTTTTCAAAAGATTTGTTAAGATGTCTTTTTTTGTATCTTGGTTAAGCTCAACTATTCTCATAATAATCCTCCATCTATTATTGTTTATCCTTTATCAAAAGTTCATCCAGGTTATTAAGAATCTGTCTAATTCTCTCGTGTTCCATCTTAAAGCTAACCTGATTTACAACAACTCTCGCAGAAAGTGGACATATCTCCTCGAGTACCTCAAGACCATTTTCTCTTAGAGTTGAACCTGTCTCAACTATATCAACAATAACCTCAGAAAGATCCACTAATGGTGCAAGCTCTACTGATCCATTTAACTTGATTATCTCCACCGTCTGATTCTTTTTATTGTTAAAATAATCCTTTGCAATATTGGGGTATTTGCTGGCCACTCGTATAATTTCATTACGGGAAAGAAGTTCTCTGGCAGATTCGGGTCCACACACACACATACGGCACTTACCGAAACCTAAATCCATAACTTCATAAAGATTACGACCTTCCTCTAAGATAGTATCTTTTCCTACCACACCAACATCCGCCGCACCGTATTCCACATATGTAGGTACATCAGAGGCTTTCGCAAGGAAAAACTTAATCTTATGTTCTTCATTAGTAAATATAAGCTTTCTTGTATTTGGGTCTTTAACCTCTTCGCAGGTTATTCCCATTTGTTCAAATAATTCCAGGGTTTTTTTTGCTAATCTTCCCTTTGCTAAAGCAAATGTTAAATATCTCATATTATCCTCCACAATATATCAATAACTATATAATACTTAAGCTGAGTAAATTGTCTGTACTTCACTTTTGTTAATGCTTATAATTGATGAAATATGCATTTTTTTAGCATAATTGATATATTCTTCAATGGTATGCTTTGTAGATTGTCTAATCAGCTCAACGTTTTTACCTTCAGAACGAAGTTTAACGCCATGTGTTATTGCGTTTTCCTGACTATCCATATCATATATAATCATAACATTAGAATAATCAACATCAACCTGTATTTTATTTCTCATAAGAGCATTCATAAGCTCGTCAACATAAATAGCAAAACCTACAGAAGGTGCATCTTTTCCAAATTTTGATAACAGATTGTTGTATCTTCCGCCCTTAACAATTGGCTCTCCTGTTCCATATGTGTAACCATTGAATACAACACCTGTGTAATAGTTGTATCCATTTATCATACTAAAATCAAAGTTTACGTATTTATCATATCCATAATATGATAAGGCCGCATATACCTTTTTTAAACGATTAATCGCCTCTATTGATTGTTCATTACTAACCAGACTAAGAGCATGATCCAACATATCAAGACCACCAAAAAGTAAGTCAAAACCAGATATAGCCTTTTTCATATTTTCTGCTATATTGAGCTTTGAAACAAATTCAGAAAGTCCAAAAAAATTCTTAAGCAATATATATTCCCTAATCTTACTTTCTGTCTCAGCATCAATACCTGCCTCTGACATAAGTCCCTTAAAATAATCCACATGACCTATCTCAATCATGAAATCTCCTAGACCCACCTTTAAAAGACAACTTATAACACAGGCAATAATCTCTGCATCTGCAGCTGAACTGTCATCGTTAACAAATTCACAACCAATCTGTGTATATTCACTAAGCTTTCCCTGATGCTGATGAGCATTAAGAAATGTCTTGCCATTGTAGCAAAGACGTATCGGTAATTCTTCATCAGAATAATATTTCGCCACACATCTGGCAACACTTGGGGTAATATCCGGTCTTAAAACCAAAGTATTGTTGTTTCTATCAAAGAACTTGTACATCTCGTTGGAAGGTGCTGAACCCTTATCCATATTAAATATATCAAAATATTCAAAGGATGGAGTGTCAATATCCTGATATCCATAAGATAATAAAATCTTATGTATCTCATCCTGAATCTTTAATTTTCTTTTACATTCTGAATTGTAAATGTCCCTTACACCTTCAGGTGTATGTAATAATTTGTCATTCATAAATATATTCTCCTATCGCTTTATTATGTTAAAGTGCTAATTCGCTAATATGTTACCTTATTAAAACCACTTGATTATATATAAATTATTTTGTATTGTCAATAACAAACTTGCCTTTTTACATCTGTGATTATAACATATAATTAATTTTTTTTGTACATCAATTAAAATATTCATCTTTTGTAGAACATTTGTTTGCAATTAGAACAAATGTGTGGTATACTTAAATCAGTATTAGTAGCATCATCAACACTTGTTTATATTGATTGGAGGTATTTTATGAGTTCTGGTACATTATCAAGCAAACAACAAGAGATATTAGAATATCTAAAAGAATGCATCTTGAAAAAAGGATATCCACCTGCTGTCAGGGAGATATGCGAAGCAGTACACCTTAAGTCTACATCATCTGTTCATGCCCATCTTGAGACATTAGAGGCCAAAGGATATATTCGCAAAGATCCTACTAAGCCAAGAGCTATAGAGATTTTAGATGATTCTTTTAACCTTACTCGCAGAGAAATTGTTAACGTTCCTATTGTCGGCACTGTAACTTGTGGAGAACCTATATTGGCAGAGCAAAACATTCAAGACTATTTTCCTGTTCCACCTGAGTATCTTAAAGCATCTGGCAAAAACACTTTTATGCTCAAAGTAAAAGGTGACAGTATGATCAATGCAGGCATTTTCCACGGAGACTTAGTACTTATCGAAGAAGGTAGCACCGCCAAAAACAGTGATATAGTATGTGCTTTGATCGAAGACTCTGCCACTATTAAAACTTACTACAAAGAAGCTGACCATATTAGGCTTCAACCAGAAAATGATACTATGGATCCTATTATTGTTCATGGTAATATCGATATTCTCGGCAAAGTTATTGGACTTTTTAGAACATTCTAAATTTTCACAACTTTTTTAAAAAAAGAATGGAATTACTCACTATGTAATTCCATTCTTTTTTAGCTTATTACTATATCACAATAAAATCCTTCTTTATTTTCCTTACAGGTTGCATATCTATAACGTATACATCCACCTTCGTTATACCTTACATAAACCGATGAATAAGGATAAGACACCAATCTCTCAAATTCTCTAAACACATCCGTCGCACTGTCTACAGTATATTTCTTTAATCTTATATCAACAACATATCTTTTAAAATTAACTGTCACAGTACAAGTATTTACACCTGATATATCCTTAACAGTATCTGTAATTCTTGAATATATACCTGCGTCAGCCTGAAGATTAACTTTTCCAAGATATTCATTTATTACTCTGTACATATCAGCCTCCAAAAAAACATTTAGTACTTCTGTTTATCAGGTATCTTGTTGTGTACTGCCTTGAATTTATCAAAATTTTGAATAAACAATCTAACAACCTTTGGATCAAAGTGTCTTCCACTTAATCTTATTATTTCGTTATATGTATCTTCCAAACTCCAGCCCTTCTTGTAATATCTATCAGACGTAAGAGCATCAAAGACATCACAAACTGCCATAAGTCTAGCAATATAAGATATCTCATCACCTTTCATGCCAAGATAACCAGAGCCATCCCATCTCTCATGATGTTCCTTTGCAAGTACGCAGGCAAGATGCATCATTTCACCAGGACACTTTTCAAGAAGAGCTTCTCCATATAATACATGATTCTTCATAATGAGGAACTCCTCATCAGTTAATTTATCTGGCTTATCTAAAATCTCTTCGCTTATCATAAGCTTTCCTATGTCATGCATCATAGATGCAGTAGATAATATTTCAACAAAATCATCATCAAATCCAGATGCCTTACCTAAAATTCTCATATATTCAGCAACTCGTTTAATATGCTCACCAGTGTACTTAGACTTACTCTCACTAATCTCCGCAAATGAATAAATAAGACCTTTCTGGTTATTTTGCATTGTAATAGCAGTATCAATAGCGGAATTAATCATCATGGAATTACGCTGTACAATAGAATATGCTACAACTGACATACTAAATACAATAAGTATATGAGGCACCGTATAAGATACCATAACCTCCTCAATTGTATTACAATCTATACCAACAAATGTGTTTTTGTAAGTAAATGCAAGAAAATTAGATATAAAAATACCTACGGATGATAACAAAGATGCATAAAGTACAAATGTCTTATTGTAATATAATGATGCAATAAGAATAGGAAAAAGTATTATCGGGAATGCATACGCAGACAATAATGTAGTCATCATAGTACATATAATACTTATACATAGTATAACAATGTGCCTGGTTGCAGCCGAGGAATCAATCTTAAGAATATTAATAAAAAGCGTAGGAATCAAAGCAATTATAATAGCTGTAGCGAAGAAAATAACAAGTAATGTTGTATCTAAATCAAGCATAAAAAAGCAGTATGCAAAAAAAGCCAAAAGCACAACAGCTATAACTCGCATACATCTTGCAGATATCTGATTTATTTTTTTATAATTTTCTTTTATTACACTATTTTGTTTCATAATATCTACAGTTCTCCTACAGGTATTATATCTCCATCCCGCCAAATATGCTCTAAATCATAAAATGATCTATCTTCTTCGCGAAATATATGGACAATTATATCATAATAATCCAGTAAAATCCATCCTCCATTTGAATAACCCTCTCTATTTTTGAGTTTTCCACCCGCTTTTTCCACAAATTCCTCTACATTGTCACACATAGCCTGAACTTGATTGGAATTAGTTCCATCAGCAATTATAAAAAAATCTCCAACAGATGACACACGACTAATATCAATAACTCGTATATCGCCTGCCTTTTTATCTTGTAATGCCAAAATAGCTGCTCTTGCTAATTCTCTTGATGTCATAATAATCTCCTTTACTTTGTAACATAGTAATCATAAGTCTTTTGTGTCATATAATCCATATCATCCATTGTGTTTGATAAATAATCTAAAGTATTCTTCAAAATATGCACAACACATTTATCTATATCAAAAAAAGCTTCCTTTCGTATCTCATCCATATCCTTAAGATACTTTCTGTTTGGCTCAATATAGTCAGCTACAAATATGATTTTCTCTAAAAGTGACATATTAGGTCTGCCAGTAGTATGATAACATATAGCATCTAAAACATCTTGGTCAATCACATCATATTTGTATCTTGCATAATATGCACCTAATTTGCCATGGAGCATATCTGGGTTTTTTTCTTCATATTTACTAATTGGAAGCCCACATTTTCTTGCTTTTTCAAGTTTTTCTTTTGTAGGCAATCCTTTTGCACAATCATGCAAAAGACCTGCCAATCTTGCTTTTTCTATATCTTCACCAAAAACCATGGCCATACAAGCTGCAGTGTATTCAACGCCTAAGGAATGTTCAAAACGTTTTTCACTTATTTTACCTTTAAGTCGGGTAATTATTTTTTCTCTATTCATATGCAGTCTCCAAATTGTCAATATATAAAATAGTTAAATATCATTACATTTTTAACCATATAAATTATTTTTTAAAATGTAATCTGGTACACCAGCAGGAAGAATCTCACTAGGCATATAACCTTTTGCAATATCTCTCCTAATATCAGAAGAAGCAGCGTCATATTCAGCCATTGTTATATATTCTATCCTACCACACTGAGAATCTTTAAGGAGTTCATCCCCTACACTCTTAATAATTTTTCTATCGTTGTCTCTACACGCACAAAGTAATGTACACATAGAGAGAACATCCTTGTATCTATACCAAGATGCGAAACTCTTTAGTGAATCTGAACCAATAATATAGTATATTTGTAAAGCTGGATTATAGTTTAGTATTTCTGTGAGTGTATCATAAGTATAAGTGATTCCACCTCTTTTTATTTCCATATCTGAAACACAAGCAAAATCACACTCTTTTAGTGCAATATTCAACATATTAACCCTATGTTCAGGAGCTACTATATCCTTTGTTTCTTTGTACTTAGGTTGATTATTAGGAAGAAATATTACTTTTTCCATATCATCAAACTGTTCGTAGGCAGACTTTGCCATCAAAATATGACCATTATGCACCGGATTAAAGGTTCCACCCATAATTCCTATACATTTTTTGTCCTTAAGGATATCCTTCATATGCCCCCCTGTTAATATCTTACGGAAGAATGATCTTTGCATCCTTCTTTGGTTGCTTATATAATACTATCTTTTTTCCAATAACCTGAACAACTTCACTTCTTGTTCTTTCAGCCAAAACTCTTGCAATTTCATTTGGGTCATCCATACAATTCTTTAAGACACCTATTTTAATTAGCTCTCTTTTTTCCAAAGCCTCATTTACAGCTTCTGTCACTTCTGGTGTAAGGCTTGCTTTTCCAACATTGATAATTGGGTTAATATTCATTGCTAACCCTTTTAAATATGCTCTCTGCTTACTTGTCATATCATTCTCCTATTTGTAATAATCAAACTCTAATCCATATAATTTAACAGTATCTCCCTCTTGGATACCAAGTTCCTCTAACATATCAAGAATACCATTATCTTTGAGGAATTTCTGGAAGAACGCAAATCCTTTTTCTGACTCAAGATTAGTATATCCAAGCATTCGCTCAATACGAGGTCCTTCAACAATATAAAGGCCTTCTTGTTTGTCAGACTTGGTAACCTCAAATGGAAGCTCTGGATTATCCATAAATTCAACATCCATCTCAGCCTCAAATTCAATAACTTCATCCGGTGCTTCTTTTACTAATTTATTTACATACCATAATAACTCGTCAAGACCTTTTCCTGATACCGCAGAAATAGGGAATACCTTTATACCCTTTGGCTCATATTCATCTTTTAACATCTCTATTACAGTTTCATAATCATCTCCGTATAGCGCATCACACTTATTTGCCGCTATAACCTGTGGTCTTGATGCAAGATCAACATTGTAGGATAAAAGTTCCTTATTAATGGCTTCTATATCTACAATTGGATCTCTGCCTTCTACGGAAGCTGCATCCACCATATGAATAAGAACCTTAGTTCTTTCTATGTGTCTTAAAAATTCTAAACCAAGTCCAACTCCCTCTGAAGCACCCTCTATAATTCCTGGTATATCAGCTATAACAAAGCCATTATTTTCCCCTAAATCAACCACTCCAAGATTTGGATTAAGGGTAGTAAAGTGATAATTTGCAATCTTTGGTTTTGCATTTGTTACTCTTGATAAAAATGTAGATTTACCTACATTAGGAAATCCTACCAAGCCAACATCAGCAATCATCTTAAGTTCCAAAGTTACCCATAGTTCTCTGGATGGTTGTCCAGGTTGTGCATATTTGGGAGCCTGCATAACCGATGTAACATATTGTCTGTTACCTTTTCCACCACGTCCACCTTTAAGTAAAACAACTGGTTCAGTCTTGTTTGACATATCCAAAATAACTTTTCCAGTCTCAAAATCCTTAACTATAGTACCTGCTGGAACCTTAAGAATAATATCCTTGCCATTGGCACCGTGGCAGTTTTTCTTGCCACCTTCTTCTCCGTCTTCAGCTTTATATTTTCTTACATGTCTATAATCAGTTAGAGTATTTAGACCTGGATCAACAACAAGGATTACATCGCCACCCTTGCCACCATCACCACCGTCTGGTCCGCCGTTAGGCACGTACATCTCACGACGAAAAGACACATGACCATCTCCGCCTTTACCTGATTTTATGAATATTTTTGCTCTATCAGCGAACATAACTTCCTCCTAAATAAACAAGCACTTGGTTGAAACACAAATATTATATCATATTTCACACAAATATATATATATATCAATAATAAATTATATTATATACAATGGCATTTTCTCATTGTAAATATTCTTCTTATAACATAGTAAAAAATACATTAATAAAAAAGAAAATGCCGAGATAAAATATCCCGGCATTAAACTTTAAATTACTCAGCTGATGCTACTGGATAGATAGAAACCTGCTTCTTATCTCTACCCTTTCTCTCGAATCTAACAACACCATCAACAAGTGCGAATAATGTGTCATCTCCGCCACGACCAACGTTTACACCAGGATGAATCTTAGTTCCACGCTGTCTGTATAAAATATTACCAGCCTTAACAAACTGACCGTCTGCTCTCTTTGCTCCAAGTCTCTTAGCCTCAGAATCTCTACCATTCTTAGTAGAACCAACACCCTTCTTATGAGCAAAAAGC
>SVED01000007.1 GCA_015057515.1 Lachnospiraceae bacterium | reverse complement strand
CAACAATTGAGTCAGAGGATAATCCTCTTAATAATATTCCTGTAGATGTAATAAATAATATTACAGGGGAGAAAAGTACAATAGAGGTTAATCTGGCATACTCAGGTGAGTTTGGATTTACAGCAGTCCTTACAACCAATCTTAGTAGTGCCAATGCAGGATACTATGCAAACCTGTTCTACTACAATCCTACAACCAAGGAATTGGAGTACGTGTGTGCGGATGTGATAGCGGATGATGGAACTGCCGAGCTTACATTTACTCATGCATCGGATTATGTTATCGTAATTGATGATGTGGATTTGGGTATGAAGGCACCAGCTATTGACAATGGACCAGGTACCGGTGATAAGGGAGTATTGTATCTTTTGAGCTTGATGCTTCTTGCTATGCTTGGAATGACAGGTATTATATATCTTAAAAAGAAGAACTATATAGAGTAGATGACCTATATGTAAAAAAAGGGCAAGTGCACTAAATGATTAGTGTGCTTGCCCTAGTTATTTATCCAGACAGAACGGATTTCGTTGCAGATTTTTTTATTAAAGAAAACCTTGAAGGTGTCTTTGAAAGTTACTTCATCATTCCCAACCATAGTTACTTGTGAGAGATTAATAATCTTTCCTGCTCCGCATTGAATGAAATTTTTGTCTGCAAGAAGCTCTTTGGTTGCTTCAGCAAATGGAACTCTAATATATATACTGTCCAAGGTTGAGCCATTGTCCAGATGGTATACAAGGATTCGGTTGCATAATTCAACATACATAATATTACTTAAAGAAAGACGTACGTTACCTTCCTTAGTTTTGACTATGATGCTTTTATCTGTTTTAAATGACAAGGTTCTCATAGCGTCATCTAAAGTGGAGTATAATTCCTCAGGAATAACAGGCTTTAATATGTAATTAAAAGCTTTAACCTTGTAGGAATCAAGGGCAAATTCCTTGCTTGATGTGAGATAAATTATAACGCCATTAAATCCGTTTTCTCTAAGCTTAACACCAAGCTCTATGCCACTTACTGCAGGCATCAATATGTCTAATATGCAGATATCAAAGCTTTTGTTTTCCTGTATGGCATCCAGTAAATCGTTGCCGTCGGTATATGTGGAAACAGAAAAATCAGTGATGCATTTACGTGAAGCATATTCATTGAGAGATATAGTAAGCATCCCGCTACACTGCTTGTCATCGTCACATATGGCAATATTCATTATCTCACCTCCTTGACTTGATATATTAAATGTAGCATAAAACAAGAGAAAATTCATCAACATTTTAATTTTTTATAAAAAACAATCGAATTAATTATGATAACGTGTTAATATATACTATGTAACAAATTACTGTTTTATATGGGTGAATATGTATAAATGAAATCAATACAAACTAAAATTACATCACTGATAATTATAGGTATTGTTGTGTCATCTATTATTATTGGCGGAGTAAGTATTTTATCTTTTAAGTATGCCATGAATAAGAATTCCGCTGAAATTATGAATATTACCTGTTCGGATAAGGCAAGAGAACTTAACAATGTTTTTGTTAGGATAGAACAGTCTGTGGAAATTATGGCAAAACATGCTATTGATAATTTAGAGAGTGTTGAAAAACTTTCTTCGGATAAGGAGTATCTTCAGGAGTATACTAAGCTGATAGAAGAGCTAGGTCAGACTATTGTTGAAGAAACTGAAGGCGCGGTGGCGGTTTATATCAGATTTAATCCTGATATTGCGGGATATAAATCAGGTTTTTTTAAGATAAAAAATCCTGATACAGATGAGTTCAATAATGTGGAACTGACAGATTTGTCTTTATATGATGAAGATGATATGGAACATGTAGGATGGTATTATATTCCAGTTAGTAACGGTGAACCTACATGGATGCAACCCTATCATAACGATAACATAGATATTTATATGATTTCTTATGTTATTCCTATATATAAGGATGGAACTCTCATTGGTATTGTAGGTATGGATGTTGACTTTGATTTTATTACTGACAAAACAGATGAAATTCACATATTTGATACAGGACATGCATTTTTGACAGATAATAATTTGTGTGTGCTTCACAGTGAACATTATGAGAAGGGCGTATCGGTTAGAGACTTTAGTGACGAATTAAAAAATGCAGAACTTAGTCAAATTGCATATGAGAATTCTCTTTATGAGCATAAACATCACGGAGAAGATACTAAACTTGCTTTTCAGCCCTTGGAAAATGATATGTATATTGTAGTAGCAGCTCCGGTAGATGAGATAAATGCAAATACAAATGCACTCATAAGTGAGCTTGGTATAATAACTGTTATAATAGTACTTATATTTGTTTGCGTGGCAGTGTTTATAGCAAATTCTATCGTAAAACCGCTTAAGGAGTTAAATAGTGCGGCGATGGAGATTGCGGGAGGAAATCTAGATGTTGAATTATCCTGTGCTTCCCAGGATGAAGTTGGAACCCTTACCGAAAGCTTTAAGTATACTGCGAAAGAACTTAAGAGTCGAATAGATTATATAAATAATTTGGCTTATATAGATGCGTTAACCCAAGTTAAAAATAGTACAGCTTACGCACAAGAAAAAAATGAACTCTTGCAAAAGATAGAATATGGCAGTATATCCTTTGCAATCTTTGTGGTTGATATTAATGTGCTCAAGATTACCAATGATACTTTGGGACACGAGGTAGGCAATAGGCTTATTAAAGAGGTCGCAAGATGCCTTGTTGAAGTTTTTGACTATGAACATGTATACAGAGTTGGTGGAGATGAGTTTGTAGTGATTATGAAGGACTTGAGTGATATGGATTGCACAGAATATGAGAGAAAATTTGCTCAAGTACTTGCTAACAGCACTTTGGAGATTAAACCGTCAGCGGCTATAGGCAGTACAGTATATGACAAGAAGAGAGATACTGGATATGAAGATGTGTTTAAGCGAGCAGATAATAATATGTATAACAATAAGCAACATATGAAAAATAATATATAAAGGGGTATTTGAAATGGCAGAGATGAGTATTTATAAGAAAATTAAAGAGATTATTGTAAAGGATGGACAGTTGCCAGCGCTGAACGCCCCGCCCAAAATGGTGTATCGTTCAACATTCTTGGTGGTGTTGTAGGTAGTATGGTTGGTTACGCGACTAACAGAAAGAAATAAGTTTGTATGTAAGATACTAGGCTTTTTGTCTTAGGGGGCTAAAACGTGGAAAAGAAAAAAATTAGTAAACCATGGAAGATTTTTGGGTATGTAATATTTATAATATTGGCATTACTTGTGATATTTGACATTACAGTTTGGGTTGTATATAAGGTACAGAGGAATAAGTACACACATACATTAAGAGAGGCTAGAGAAGCCGGATATTGTGATAGTTACGATGTATGTACCAGACAGGATAATTTGATAATAGATGGCAAAGAGTATGTTTTCTTTGAGGCTCATCGTGAAGTTATATTAGATGGAGACTATTATGAAAATCTGCTAGTTTCCGTGGAGGATGAATATATTGACAAATATCCTGATGAAAAGGGGAATTTAGAGATTTATGCAAAAGAACTAGGATTTGTTTATGATAGCGGACAGGAACGTTATACTATTATAGATATATATATGATTGATTTGTGTAGAGAACAAATTTCAAGTACGTGGTGCTGGCGAACTCTGGGAGTATCCATTATAGTGGGACCTATAATCGTAATAGCTGGCTTGGTGTGGTTGATTGGGTTTATAGTACATAAGAAAAGAAACAAAATGGAAGCGTAAATTCTACAGAAGTTTTGTGTTAAGGAGACGTAATGATAGGATTATATGAACATTATAAAGGAAATAAATACAAGGTTTTAGGTGTTGCCAAGCATAGTGAATCTCTGGAGGAGATGGTAGTATACCAAGCACAGTATGGAGATTATGGATTATGGGTGAGGCCGAAGAATATGTTTTTAGAGAAGATAGAGGTTAATGGTAGGGTTATCCCTCGATTTAAGAAGATAGAGGAGTAAGTTGAACGATCCGCCTCAAATGGTGTGAATATCCCCATTACACAATTCTTAACTGAAGAAAGAGTAGTCCTAGTGGACTACTCTTTCTTGTTTACATAATTATTTGTTGTTACTAACAGCACGGAACACACAACAAAGTCCTGCGTATAGAACTCCTGCCACAGCCCAGATAATCCATGTCATATCCCAGGCTTTTGTTATAAATGACACGCCAAGGAATATAGCTGTTACTAAACACCAGTAAGCTCCTGACCATGCCTCAGCCTTCTTGTTGCCCTTCTTGTTTTTTACATCATAATCTCCCTGTTGAAGTAAGATCTGATAGCTAGAATGAATCATACCAGCTACTACGAAACCATATGATGCTATAGCCACAAGAATAAGAAGTAAATCCACTAATATTACAAGAATAAAATCATCTAGGTTCAAGGCACCACCTACTATAAGTGGTATAACACCAAATATGCACATAAGTGTGCTTCTCACAATAGTATCTCTAAAGGTTTCCTCATAGGCTTCCTTCTTCTTTTCAACAATGCCTTGAACACCATATTGCAGTGATATCTTTTCTTTTTCCATATACTCGTATTTATCAAGCAGCATACCATATCTTATAAATAAACTTACTGCAACTGCAATTATAGAAAGAAGGATTGCTGTTCCTATACCACACAAAAAGTCTTCAGAGGCAGAATCTTCTATACCTCCAAGCTCACAAAGGCCTCCTGCCAAAATAAGTAAAACTGGAGATAGTATACAAAGCACCACACCTATACCAATCTTCTTTGAAGCTCTTTCGTATAAATCCATAAAGGCGTTAGCCTCTTCTATACTTATACTTTTCACAATTTCTGAATCAATATTATCGTCTGTTGTAGTACCTGGTTCTAAGAATGATACCTCCTCTAGTTCATCCTTTAACAAGTAATCTGTACTTACTCCAAACAAATCACTAAGCTTAAGTATCTTATCCAAATCGGGAATGGATGCTCCTGACTCCCATTTTGACACTGACTGTCTACTTATACCCAACTGATGAGCAAGCTCTTCCTGAGACATGCCCTGCTGTTTTCTTAAATTCATAATCTTGTCTGCTAAAATCATGTTTTTCATCCTCCATATGCTATTTTACTACCTATGAATTTTTTGTTCAACCTTTTAAACAAATTCTGTCAAATAGTGTTGCCGGCTCTATCTAACTTGGGTAAATCATAGCAAAAAGAGCAGTTGACAACCACCAAGTGCGCTTGGAAAAATGTCAACTGCTGGTTGCAAATTGGTATTTTTCTGTTCTTTAATCGTTTGTTTGTAGTTCGTCAGAATAGATGTAATGTTGAATGTCCCACCCTAAAATTGTGTATCGTTCAACTAAAAGCAACCGTTGATTTATGCTTCTGGGAGGCATAGATATTGGCATGGGTAAGGCTGATTATAGCGATAGTGTGACGGCCTATGAAGGGTATATTGACAAATTTTAGTCCAAATATGACAATTGCTGGTCCAAAAGTGGCAAAGATATTGTTTTACGAAACAAGGTGAATTATAATTGCACTATCAAATAAACAAAAGGATAAAAAGAATATGGAGGATAAATATATGAAGAAAGTTTTATTAATTATGGTAGTAGCAATGTATTTAACGCTTGTTGGTTGTAACAGCAAAGAAATTGAAACTACTACTACCGAAGTAGAAACAACAGAAGAGCCAGTTGTTGAAAAAATAGCAATTTGGGGACATGAGAATATTTATGATGTTGAAATTTTAGATGTCAATGATTCTATGGTGACTTTTGATATTAATGGCCAAATCGTAGTATCTACTGACCCTGAGGATATTAGAGTATGTCAAAATCATGAAGGTAAGACATGTTTGGTTAATGTTGCCTTAGTTGGTGATGCTGATGATGATACATGGTCAAGATACGAATTTCGTTCAAGAAACGGTGTTCTTTATATTAATGTAGATTAGTCGCGTAGCAGTTGTTTGATAACAACTGCTTTTTTGATTTGTAGTGGTATATAGCGTTTTATATTGTAAAACATGGATATCCCCATTCCAAAATGGTGTATCGTTCAATTAAACCAACTTAAAGGAACTAACCTTTGCACCATTTTGTGCGAATCATTAGTTCCTTTTTGTTTTAAAGAGAGATTAGATTCACAGAGGGCAAGTTACGTCTTAACCAGACTTAGAAAATGCTTGGTGTGAGCTGGTATATTATGCTATAATACATATTCAGAATATTGTAATAACAGTAGAAAAGTTATGGGAGGATATCAAGATGAAAAAGGAAGAAAGATTTGTGAAAATTTTTTCACAGGGAGGAATCAGTGCAACAGAAATTTTAGTGGATAAACAGACAGGGGTAAATTACCTGTTTCATCACCAAGGCTACGCAGGAGGATTGACAGTTTTATTAGATAAAGATGGAAAACCTGTGGTAACAAAAGTAGAGGAATAATAGCTTGTGAAACAAGGTGATTATATGAAAATCAAAGATGTATATCAAATATTGCTCTAAGTATATGTTGCTATAAGATAGATTTATTATTGTAGCTGTTGTGGTAGTTGTTATGGTGGTAATCAATTTCTTTGTTGCTCTGAGTGCAAAGTCAAAGTGGAAAAACAACGGATATA
The DNA here is from genome assembly GCA_015057515.1 of Lachnospiraceae bacterium. Lineage (GTDB taxonomy): Bacteria > Bacillota > Clostridia > Lachnospirales > Lachnospiraceae > Coprococcus_C. The sequence continues at coordinate 46,794 of SVED01000007.1, read as the reverse complement.
TAAGATAATATCTGATGAATAAAAAGAGAGCACTTATCATAATAGTAGATTTTATATTTGTTACTATTCAAATTAAGGGGTTTATAAATGAAATTAGGCGATCGTTATTATTCTATTGGTGAACATATCAGAAATGTTGTTATTACATTAGTTATATTTGGACTAACTTTGTTTTTGTCAGGTGTAAGATTAGGATGTACTGAAAAAGTAAATGCTAAATGTATTGGCACGTCTATTAGTTATTATATTGATCAACATGCAGATAGTTATGGATTGATTTCACCATCAGAATACAAAGAAGAATTAGTTAAAGGTATATATAGATATGAAGTAAATGGACAAATATATGACTGGGTAGACGACACTCCATTTGGTATCAAAAATCCAACTGAAAATAACACATACAAAATAACAATAAATCCAAATAATCCATCAAGTGCAACAATGATAAATATTATAGTACTTATTATTGGAAGTATAATTAGTATGGTAATATTATATGGAACTTTATGGAGTATAGTATCTAATAAAATATATATTAAAAAAAATGGTAAAACCTAAGAAGTGGATAACAACATCATAGTGGCTGTTGAATAATATTTTTATAAAGATTATAATACAGGAAGCAAATGTAGGAGGACGATATTATGGAACTAAAGAGAACTGAGACTGATTACACAAATGACTATGAAACAGAGAATAAATATTCCAATCCAAGTGATACATTATTTAACAAGGATGATTTGGACGCACCGTATCAAATTACAAATATTGATGCTAAAAATAAAAATAATGATCAAAATACCAAAAAAATTATATTAATCGTTGCTGGCATAATAATTTTTATCGGATTAACTATATTCAGATATAATAGTCGTCATAAACTTGATGGAACCTATGAGTTGATTGGGGCTAGTTACTTAGGAACATACTTTACCGTGGAAGAATTGGAAGAAAATTCAGGGATGAATATATATGTCAAATTAGAGGTAAAGGGAACAAATTGTAAACTTGAATATGATTATACATATACAAGAGCCAGCGTTGGTGCATATTTTAAAATTGATGGCAATGATATATCTATGCAATCAGGAGGTGAGTACTTGTATGGAAAGTATGACCCGGTTGAAGAAACAATTACAATTGAAGAAGCTGGAAGGGAGCTTGTTTTGAAAAAAGTAGATTAAGCATAAAGAGATAGTTTTTCAAATAAGAGGTAACTATGTTAGAAAGATGTTTTGAAATGTGGTATGGATATAGGGTGCACATAATACTGTTTATAGTAATGCTGGCAGTCTATTTTACATGTTTATTATTAGAAAAGACAAAGAATATACATAATACCTCGTACATATTAGTAACCAAAATTCACATAATCTTTTTGCTAACGGAAGCATTATCTTTAATCCATAACGAATTTTTCACACTGGGAGATAATCTTTTTGAGGATGGATATTATAACAGGGATAATGAAAATTGGCTTTTCTATAGAATTGAGTTCGAGGGATGGCTGGGATATATCATTATCCTGACAATTTTGCTAATTGTATTAAGACTTCAGTATGGAAAAAGAGAGACAAAGTTAAATTGGAAATACAATATAGGGTTGGTTTTATTGACAATTATAGGAGTGTTTCTTACTAACTTTATCAATGTATTCTCTGTTGGGGAGATATGTGGATTAGAGTGTGACGATTTCACCTATGAATTTGTGTGTTTGATATCTAAAGCTTTATTTGGTGATGAATGCTTTTTGTATATAGCTACCAATGTTCTCATTCCTATGGCATTGACAATATACGTAGTAATTATGATAGCCCTTTGTATTCCACGAATGAATGAGACAAAACGACAAAAAAGCATAAAAGGTTTAAGGATACTGAATAATATCGCGCTGATTTTTATGATTTATTATTTTGCGTACGACATGTTTGTTACCATGGAGAGCTGGTCATACGCGCCAATGATAGTGGTAAATAGAGTGGTTCAATTTAGTCTGGTATCTTTGAAAAATAATATAGGGACTAATATGCCCTCGATTTAAGTGTGCATAATTAAAAAGTAGTCTGCTTTAGATTGACAAGTAGTTGTTAGAAAGATAGTATAACATAAATAGGAGGTAGCCAATGAACGAATACGAAGTAAGAATTATCTTAGATACGTTTTATATAACATTATCTTTACCCCCCAATATACCAGTTTATAAAGCACTTTGCTAACAATTGCAGGGTGCTTTTTTAAAAGCAATTTAATAGCAGACAAAAGGGTGAAAGTTTCATGGGATATCTGTCACCAAATTCCAAATGTTGCATTTTCTGTCCTAAAAATGGAGGAATCCTTGTATATGAATTTTTCTTTTTGTATAATCAAGGCATAATAAAAATAAATTACAAAGGAGATAAAATTATGTTTTGTAAAAAATGTGGAAATCAAATTAATCATGGCGTAAAATTCTGCCCCTGTTGCGGGACTCCATTAGAAACTGCTGCACAACCTGTAACACAACCTGTAACACAACCTGTAGCACAGCCTTATGTATATCCGGCGGGTAGCAATAAAAAAACAAAGAAGGCGTTTTCGCCTATTGGTACAATTTGCTTTTTTGCGTGGATTTTGTTTTTAATATTCGGTAATATGGTGGCTGAAAGTCTTGGTGTGATGGCATCGAATGAGTTGATTGTTATTGCCTTTTCGACTGTAATTGCAATCATTTCCGGCTGTGATGTTAAATACGGAAATGAGAAGTATAGTAAGGGATTATCTATTGCGATATTTAGTATTAGCACTGTATGTGCGCTGGGTTGTCTTATATTTGTACTGATATAGGAGGTAGATTTTAATGATGAATATGCAGGATACTTTTTATGATGGAAATGAACGTGTGTTGTACAATATTAGTAGTAAATGTGCAGTTGGTAAAAATGGTGGATGTACGATAACAGATAAGAGAGTTTATTTTACAGGGCAACAGTACTATTTGGATGGAAAAGAATGGATAAAGGCCGGAGAAAATAATTTTGCTGAAATTAAAGATGTTGGAATTGCTAATAGGATAAAATGGTCAAGTGCCAAAGCTTGGCAATCAGTATTAATGCTCATTTTATTCGCGGCTGTTGCATACATTTTTTTCAGTGCGTTTAAAGCGCAAGCTAATGGTGATACCATGATGGAAAAGAGTGAGCTCAGTGTCGAAAATGTGGTTGAACATTTTCAAGAACAAAAGTCTGCTGTGGAATATGAATTTGAAGCGAAAGAATATTATGCAACTGCCAAGAAATATGCAATAGTAGGATTAATTATGGCTGGCGTTTTATTAGTAGTAGGATTTGCTATTGTAATATCAACAAAAAAGTTAAACTTGCTAAAAATTTCAGTGGGTGCATATGCATATGCCATTCCTGTTTCAGGTATTAATAGAAGGGAAATTGAGGATTTTAACAGAGCTTTGATGCAGGCGAAAGATATGTACATGAGACAATATGTATATCCTCAAATGAATATGGTGCATGGTCAGCAAGCCTATCAGCAGACTAATCCACAGATTAATATGTAAGATACTATTCAACAAAACACTAAAAGTGACAAGGTGTAATGGCCTTGTCATTTTTGTGGTTAGGAAAACTCAACAATAATTGAGAATAAAATCAATCTGTGTATGATATAATGTGTCTTGCTTACTATTTTTGTTGCAGAAAGAAGGATAAAATATGGTTAAAATAATGGCAGATAGTACCTGCGATCTATCATTTGGAATGATTCAGGATTATGGAATTACCATAGTTCCATTACATATTGTATTAGGAGATAAGGAGTATTTGGACGGAAAGGACATTACGCCCGATAAGATATATCAATGGTCTGACGAGAACAATGATACACCTAAGACATCAGCTGTCGGACTGAGTGAGGCTCTAGATGCTATTGAGGTTATAAAGGATACCAATGATGAGCTTATTATATTTACTATATCTGAGAAAATGTCTGTCACTGCCAATGCATTTAGAATAGCTGCAGAGGAGGCAGAGCTTGAGGACAGAGTATCCGTAATTGATTCGGCTAATTTGTCAACAGGTATCGGACTTTTGGTTATGGAAGCCGCTGTTATGGCTAGGCAGGGAAAGTCCAGAAAAGAAATATTAGAACACATAAAGGAACTTAAACCAAGGGTAAAATCAAGCTTTGTGGTTGATACACTTACATATCTGCATAGAGGCGGAAGATGTAGTGGAGTAGCTGCTTTAGCAGGTGGTGTTCTAAAGCTTCACCCTATGATTGTGGTAGAAAATGGTAAAATGTCAGCTAGTAAAAAGTATAGGGGCAAAATGGAACGTGTAATTATGGACTACATAAAAGATTTAGAGGATAGTATAAAATCTGCAAAAAAAGACAGAATATTCATTACCCATTCTGGTTGTCCGTCAAACGTGGTAAGCGAGGTATACAACTATCTCGTAAAAATGGAATACTTTGATGAGATATTAGTTACCAGGGCAGGTGGAGTGATTTCCTCTCACTGTGGTCCGGGAACATTAGGTGTATTGTTTATAGATGGCGGACATAAGTAAAAAATATTGAAAAAATATTTAGCCGGAGGCGTTAGCTTTGTCATAAGCTAATACCTGCGGCTAAATTGTTAAGTAAGATGCTGTTTTAAGTATTTACGATTTTTTCATTCGATATCCTACAATACCCATAATTATTGTTATAGGAAGACCGATAAATGGAAATATGTTAAGATGCTCAATATCAGTAGGATCATTTTTATCTATGTATATGGTGCAATCTGAACCTTCATCACCAAACATGATAAAAGGACTTTTGTATTTGCCTAATTTTATATTTTGGTAGATGACTCCATCGTAGGTGTAATCTACGTAAACATCATAGCCACTTCTTCTTGAACTTCTACGATATTCATTTCGCACAATTTCAGAAACTGTTGCCTCAGTTTTTTCCCTGCCCTTTATTGAGACTAAATTGGCAACAGAAAAATAGGTACATAATGCAATGAGAAGTATTGCCAGTTCTAAAAGGTGTTTTCCTAAAGAGTTTTTATCGATGTCCACAAAAAATTCCTCCCCTATATATAGAATAAAATTATTATATTTTTCATCATATCACAAATTTAGATTAAATATAGTCGCATATTTAAACTATATTCCCAGTAACGTAGTTTTTTTATGTTTTTGTATTGTGCATCATACTCTGGTAATTGTTTTTTTTAGGGAATTAGAGTAAAATATTTAAAAGATATATGGATTAAGGAGATTAATATTATGAAGCTAAATTTTACTAAGATGGAAGGACTTGGAAATGATTACGTATATGTGAATTGTTTCAAGGAGACTATAGAGAATCCATCCGAATTATCAATAAAGATCAGTGACAGACATTTTGGTATAGGCTCCGACGGACTTATACTTATTAAGCCCTCCAAGGTGGCAGATTTTACCATGGAGATGTATAACGCGGACGGTTCTCAGTCTGAGATGTGTGGAAATGGCATCAGATGTGTTGGCAAGTATGTATATGATTATGGTCTCACTGACAAGGAAGAAATTGCTGTGGAGACCTTGGCAGGTATTAAATATCTGAAATTTGTTATAGACAGAAAAGATGCATCGGACAGGGGAACTGTTTCTATGGTTACAGTAAATATGGGTGAGCCTATATTTAAGCCAGAAGAGGTGCCAGTTGCCATCAATGAGGATTTAGAAAAGGTTGTAGACTATCCGGTAACTATTGATGATGCAAACTACAACATAACTTGTATATCTATGGGTAATCCTCACTGTATAACCTATGTGGAGGACACAGATACATTTCCACTTGAGGAGATAGGTCCTAAGTTTGAGTCAAGTCCATTATTCCCTAGAAGAGTAAATGCAGAATTCGTTCAGGTTGTAAGCCGTAACTATCTTAAGATGCGTGTATGGGAGAGAGGTTCAGGGGAGACTCTTGCCTGTGGTACAGGTACCTGCGCAACCGTTGTGGCAAGTATCTTAAATGGTCTTACAGAGGATGAGGTTACTGTAAAACTTCTCGGTGGTGAACTGATTATTAAGTGGGATAGAGAAACTAATTTAGTGTATATGACTGGACCGGCAAAGGTGGTATTTGACGGAGTAATAGATATAGGAGAAGGTCTATGAATATAGGAATAATAATTGCAGGTGGTACAGGCCAGCGAATGGGTGAAGATATACCAAAGCAATTTATATTAGTCTATGATAAACCAGTTATTGTATATACCTTGGAAAGCTTTCAAAATCATCCTATGATAGATTGTATAGAGGTTGTATGTATTGATGGCTGGCAAAATGAAATGTGGAGCTACAAAGAAAAATACAATTTAACCAAGCTAAAATGGATAACCACAGGTGGAGATACCGCTCAGGAATCCATTAGAAATGGCGTGGAATATCTGAAGGATAAATGTGCTTTTGATGATACAATCATTATTCATGACGGCATAAGACCTTTGGTTGATTCAGATGTTTTAGATGATGTTATAGACAAATGCCATAACTTTGGCAACGGAGTTACATCTTTACCTTACAATGAACAGATATTTGTGATTGATGATGAAACATCAACCACAAAATATATTCCAAGAGAAAACCTGCGAAGAGTATCAACTCCCCAGGCTTATAAGTATGAAAAACTGGCATGGGCTTACCAAAAGGCTTTTTCGGAAAAAATAGGAATATATGGTTCAGCGTACACTAATACTATGATGGTAGAACTAGGTGAGAGATTATATTTTGCAAAGGGTTCTGACAAAAATATTAAGCTGACAACAAGGGATGACCTGGAGATATTTAAGGGGTATTTGGCTGCCACAAAGGAAGAGCGGTCAAAATAGAAAGGAGGCTTTCTATGAGAATTCTCAATAGTAAAAGGTACAACAAGGATGTTGCTGAGATTGCTGAGCTTAGACTTAACTGGGAGAAACTTAAAGGTAAAAGTGTTGCAATCTCTGGTGGAACAGGTTTGATTGGAAGTTTTTTGGTAGATGTTTTAATGTACAGAAATGAACGTTTTAATCAAAATACCGATATATATGTCTTAGGTCGAGACAAGAAAAAAGCTATGGAAAGGTTTGAGGAGTATGGGAAATCTATTTACTATAATTTCCTTTGTCAGGATATCAACCAGCCTATAAGCTGCCTGTGTGATGGTATGGAAATAGGACGCATGGACTATATTATTCACGCTGCAGGTAATACTCATCCGGTGGCTTATGCTACTGATCCTGTAGGAACTATTGCTGCCAATGTAATGGGTACCAACAATCTTCTTCACTGGGCTACAAAGGTAAAATGTGAAAGATTTGTTTTCTTGTCCTCGGTGGAGATTTACGGAGAAAATAGAGGAGATATAGATAAGTTTACAGAGGATTATTTGGGATATATTGATTGTAATACTTTGCGGGCAGGATATCCTGAAAGCAAAAGAACAGGTGAGGCTTTATGTCAGGCATATAAGGCGAACAAGGGTATTGATGTGGTTATACCGAGACTTTCCAGGGTATATGGACCAACAATGCTTGAGGCAGATACCAAGGCTATATCCCAGTTTATAAAAAACTGTGTTATGGGAGAGGATATTGTTCTAAAGAGTGAGGGGACTCAAGAATATTCTTATAGTTATGTGGGTGATGCTGTATTTGCTATTTTAAAGGTATTGGTAGATGGACAGTCAGGTGAAGCATACAATATTGCATCAGCATCCTCTGATATAACCCTTAGGGAATTGGCTAAGCTTCTTGCTGATTATGCGGGAACAAAGGTGGTATATGACATTCCTGAGGAAGATGAGAAGGCAGGCTATTCCAAGGCCACAAAGGCTACACTTGATATAAGTAAACTCAAAAAATTAGACTGGAAGCCTAAGTATGATATTTCAAGAGGTTTGCGACATACAGTAGATATTTTACGGGAGAAATTAGAACTGTAACAGGTGGATATATGAAATCAAAAATAGAAGAGTTTGGCCAATATAGCAACTTGTTTGTGGAATTGGTCAGAAAAGGAATAAAATTAAAATACCGAAGATCATACCTGGGTGTATTTTGGTCTATGCTGGAACCATTGCTCACTATGGTTGTTTTGACAGTGGTTTTTGGGACATTGCTTGGATATGATGAGAAAGAATTTCCTGTTTATATTCTTGCCGGAAGACTCATGTATAGTTTGTTTTCACAATCTACTACCAATGCACTAAAGTCTATTCGACAAAATGAAGGAATGATAAAAAAAGTATATGTTCCAAAGTACTTATATCCCCTGTCAGGAATTGCATTTAATTATGTTTTATTTTTGATATCTTTGGTAGTGCTTTTTGTTGTATCCCTGGTTTTAGGTGTTGTGCCTACAGCTAGAATATTTTTGGCAATAGTACCCCTTATCATCCTTTTTGCCTTATCTGTTGGAGTGGGTCTTATATTAGCCACTTTAGGAGTGTTTTTTAGAGACCTGGAATACTTATGGAACATAGGCCTAATGATGATAATGTATACCAGTGCAATATTTTACTATCCCGAAAATATATTAAATAGTAGTGTGAGCTGGATATTGGAATACAATCCGCTTTTCTGTATAATATCCAATTTTAGAAGTTGTGTTTTTGGAGAGTCAATGGATGGAGGAATGCTTTTATATTCTTGTGTATTTTCGTTGATAGCACTTGTTGTTGGAACTATAATATTCGATAGAAATCAGGATAAATTTATTTTATACGTGTAGAGGTTTTATGGAAGAGGTAATCAAGCTTGAACATATTAGTATGCAGTTTAACCTAAGTAAAGAAAAGGTTGATAGCATGAAGGAATATGTTATTAAGTATCTTAAGAAAGATTTAAAGTACGATAAGTTCATGGCGTTGCAGGATGTAAGCTTCACAGTAAACAAAGGGGACAGAGTTGGCGTTTTAGGATTAAATGGTGCAGGAAAGTCAACCCTCATGAAGGTTATTGCGGGAGTCTTTCGTCCTACGGAAGGTACTGTTGAAAAAAGGGGTACCCTGGCGCCTATGATAGAATTGGGAGCAGGCTTTGACAAGCAATATACAGGTGCTGAAAATATTTTCCTGTATGGAGCAGTCCTTGGTCATTCCAGACGTTTCATGGAAGAAAAGTTTGATGAGATAGTTGAGTTTTCAGAGCTTGGTGATTTTATAAACGTTCCTTTAAAAAATTATTCCTCAGGCATGAGGGCAAGATTAGGATTTTCTATAGCTACGGTTGTTAAGCCTGACATACTAATATTAGATGAAGTGCTATCAGTAGGCGATGCAAAATTCAAAAAGAAAAGTGAAAAAAAACTTTTGGATATGATGGATACAGGAGTGACGGTGCTTTTTGTATCTCACAATTTGGAACAGGTAACTAGAATATGTAACAAAGCTCTAATTCTTGAAAAGGGAAAGCTGGTTATGTATGGAGATGTAAAAGAAGTTGTAGATAAATACAAAGAGATAATAGGGTAGATATGAAATTTAGAATCAAACAATTTTTTAAAATGATATGTCAGCATACTATATTTCCAATAGTATACTTTTTCAACAGATGGAAGCCCGTGGAAAAAGGGTTTGTTATTTTGGCCGATGCTCATCATGAGAGCTGTCCGCCACATATGATGGAACTCCGTCGATATCTGGTGACCAACGGGTATAAAATAGAGGAAATATACTTTGATGTAAAAAACTTGGGAATGTTTCAAGGCCTAAAACGAATGATAGAGTTTATGGCTATTTATCCAAAGGCCCATGTGGTTTTTTTGTGCGATTATTTTCTTCCTGCATCCTCTTGTAAAAAGAAAAAGAAAACTAAGGTAGTTCAGCTTTGGCATGGTTGTGGTGCTTTTAAAAAATTTGGTTACAGCTCAAAGGATGATGTTCCTTTGGGATATAAGGGGGATGTGTTCAAAAATTATACTGAAGTTACGGTAAGCGGAAAGGCAGCAGTTCCCGGGTTTTCCAAGGCTATGTGCCTTGCGGGAAGGGTGGTTCCTGTGGGGGCAAGTCATACAGATAGACTTTTCGATGCAAATTATATAGAACAATGTAAGGACAGGTTAAGGTTTGAGTATCCTGATTCGGCAGGTAAGAAAGTGGTTGTATGGGCACCAACTTTTAGAGGTAATGCTGCTAATGCTACTTTGGTGGGACAGGATGCTATAGATATGCTTATGTATGAAAAAGATTTGATGAAGGATTACTATTTTATAAAAAGTATTCATCCTCATATCGGTACCAGCAGGGAAGCTTTATCTACGGATGAACTTATTGCCTGTGCGGATATACTTATTACTGACTATTCATCGGTTTTCTTCGAGTTCCTTTTAATGGATAAGCCAATTATATTTATGGCGCCGGATTATGAAGAATACAAGCTTGGCAGAGGTTTCTATCTCAATTATGAGGAGCTTCCGGGGAAGCTTGTCATAGGCAGGGAAAGTCTTCCGGAAAGAGTTAAAAAGGCGCTAAAAGAGTATGAGGTTGAGGATACATACATAGAAGCACGTGATACTTACAAAAAAGAATATATGTCTTCCTGTGATGGTTATGTTACAGAAAGAGTAGTGAATAGATATTTAAGTAAATGACATCAGAGGTTTTAATAGTATGGGTAATACTGGAATATATAAGAGATTTTCTAAACTAAAAAAGAAGTTTCGAAAAATACTGTCAAAGGGTTATAAGTTTTATACTTTAAGAATTCTTTATCCGGGCATTTACAAAAAGTTTTCAAAAAAACCAGTGGATGATTATAAAGTGGTTTTTATAGAAGTAAGAATGCCTGAAATAAGTGACAATTTTTCCTTGATATATGATAGGGTTAAAAGGGACTCATGCTACAAGGTAAGCACTCATTTTTTAAGGATGAGTTTCGCTAAAAGAAAAGAATATAGAAATTTATGCAAAGCAATGGTTAAGGACATTGCGACTGCAAAATATGTGTTTATGAACGAATCCTCCAATGTTACCAGCTGTCTTTCTATGAGAAAAGAAACAATATTAACTCAGCTGTGGCATGGATGTGGTGCCTTCAAAAAATTTGGCATGAGTACGGCAGAATTAAAATTTGGAGATAATAAAGCTACTTTGGAAAAGTACCCTTATCACAGGAACTACACTCATGTAACAGTAAGTTCTCCTGAAGTTATATGGGCCTACGAAGAGGCTATGTCCTTAAAAAATGAAAAAGGTGTGGTGAAGGCAACAGGAGTTTCACGCACGGATGTCTTTTTTGACAAAGAGTTTATTTCTTCGGCAAAGGACAGAGTATATAGGGTATTTCCTCAGGCGAGAAACAAAAAAGTAATACTATATGCCCCCACTTTTCGAGGTAGAGTTGCCAAGGCGAAAACACCGGATGTTTTAGATGTAGAGCAGCTTTTTGATGCATTTGGGGATGAATATGTTATTATATTCAAGCACCATCCTTTTGTTAAGCGTAGACCTGTTATCCTGGATAAGTACAAGGAGTTTGCCAAGGATTTAACTGATATGTCTACAATAGAAGATTTAATTATTGTCAGTGATATATGTATATCAGATTATTCATCGTTGGTATTTGAATATTCATTGTTTGTAAGACCTATGATATTCCTTGCTCATGATTTAGAGGACTATTTTGATTGGAGAGGTTTCTATTACGACTATAAGGATTTTGTTCCAGGACCTATTGTAACAACAACATCTGAGATTGTAGATTACATTTCGGACATAGATAACACATTTGATAGGGAAAGAGTCATTGAATTTAGGGAAAAGTACATGAGTGCATGTGACGGACATGCAACAGACAGAATTATGAAACTAGTATTTGAAGGAAGGAGTTAGTATGGTTTCTGTTATTGTGCCATCATACAATTCAGGAAATTATGTGATACATGCAGTTTCCTCTGCATTGCTTCAGGATGTGGAAAAGGAGATTATTGTAATTGATGATTGCTCAAAGGATTCATCCATAGATTTTTTTGTTCAACAGTATGCTACGGATTTTGTGCCAAGGAATGAGATAGTGCCAAAGGAGCTTCACAAGGAAAATTGTGAGGTTGTTTTATATTGGCAAGGGAAGGTGGATGATACTCTGGTTTCCGTTTATAAAAATAAAGCAAATCAGGGAGTGGCTGTTACTAGAAACATAGGTGTTAACCTTGCAAAAGGAGAGTATATTGCCCTTCTTGATTCTGATGATTGGTGGGTGGAAAATAAGCTAAAGCGACAGATTGTAGCGATGGAGGAAACAGGAGCGGTTATGTGTAATACTGCAAGGGAATTGGTTCGTCATGATGGCAGACCGGTGGGACACATTATTCATACTCCGGAGGTTATAACAATAAAGGACCTAAAGAAAACCAATTATATTAATTGTTCCTCTGTTCTTGTAAAAAGAGAAGCTCTCCTAAAATATCCTATGGAGCATGACGATGCTCATGAAGATTATTTGGCATGGCTTCAGATAGTAAAAGATTATGGTGATGTAGTTGGTATAGATGAGCCTTTGATGAAGTACAGGCTGTCTATAGGGGGTAAATCACGAAACAAATTTAAAGCAGCAAAAATGACATATAGAACTTACTGTTATGCAGGTTTTGGAAAAGTGAAATCAGCTTTTATGATGTTTGCATATACATACAACGGCTTAAAAAAATATAAATAAAATGGATATACCCTGTAGTTGTAACATTACAGGGTATATCCATTTTTGCTGAGAAGCTCTCTTGCTGTGTCTACTGAATCAACACCAACACGATTTTTTACAGGGGCAAATTCTTTCTCTCTGCTAACCTCATATACAAGACAATCATCCATCTCATGAATAAGGTCAAGAGCCAGAGTTTCGAATTTGTATGCATTTGGTTCTGTTGGTGTTATGAGTTCTCCCGTAGAATTGATATACGGAACAGCTTTTTTCACTACGTGAAGAGGCATTTTAATGTCTAGTGTTTCTTTAAGTCTGTGGATAGGGAACAGGTAGTTTAGTATTACACCATATCCATATGCAAGGGAACCATCTTCATTGGTCTGGTACATCATATCCTTTGATAACTCATAATACTCAATAATATGTGGCTTGCCGTTTTCTTTGCATATAGCACCTACTTTTTCTTCAGCTGAGGCTTTGTAAACAACCTTTGAACCACACATTTTTTTGCTGTGTATAGTTGCACCTAAAAAAATAGGATCTGCGATTCTTTGTAAAACATTATCTACTGAAAAGACATTAATCCATTCCATATCAGAGGAAAGAATAGTGTCCAAAAGGCCACAACGCTTTAGAGAACTGAACCATCCACCATTGCCATTAGGTGAAAGGGCAAGAGAATCCCTTGAACTTAGCAAAAGCCTGCCATCAAAATCAGTGGCAGGATTAAGCTCTTGAACAAAGAAATGTAGGAAGTCGGGGTTATAGCCAAAGTAGTTGTGTTCTTTGAAGAATGAAATGGTGTCATGGTAGTTGATATCACTTGTCATAATGTACATGTGAATCCAGGTGTCTGTCATCTTTACAACATCCATAGTGTGTTCTATAAGGAGCTCGAAGATATAAAGATCTTTGGTTATGCCCATATTGTAAGCGCCTTTTGGTTTATCATGTCCAAGTCTGGTGCCCTGTCCACCTGCTAAAAGTAACAGACAGAGCTTGCCGTCCTTAATAGCCTTAGAACCAATGGTCTTGTATGTCTCAGACATATTGTCGATATCTTTTATCTGAAGAGCAGGTATTGGTTCAATAACACTGCTTTTCTTTGGGGATTCTTTTAGGTAATCTAAAAAAGTCCAGTCAATAGCCTCGATTTGCTCAGTAAGCTTAGCTGCTTCCTTCTCAGATAAACTTTCTAAGTGTTCGATGATATGAAATTGTTCCTTTTCTTTTAATATATCTAGTATATTTTCCTGCATATATCCTCCGTAAAGCTAGTATTGTTTTACCGCTTTTTTAACTTTTAGAGTTTCTTTGAACATTCGTATAATTACTTTAAGTGAAAATCTTGATTTGGATTTTTCGTCTCTGGAAAAATTCAAAACTATAGGCATCTCTATGATAGAGTATCCTTTCTTTGTTGCTTTGGCCAAAATCTCTATATCATAGGCAAAACCATAGGTAGACAAGCTTTCACAAATAGGTTTTACAACCTGGGTTTTAAATAGTTTTATACCGGTTTGGGTATCTTTTATTTTGAGTCTGAAAAGTAATTTTAATAGCAAGTAGTAACCAAGACTTAAAAACTTCCTTATGGCAGGATAGTTAAGCTTTGATTCCTTGTGCAGCTTAGAACCAATTGCTATATCGCCATTACCTTTTTCAAGCTGAGTTAGGAATTCTTCAAGCATAGAAGGCGAAAGCTCTAAATCTGAGTCTAAAAAAGCGGTATAGGTTGAGTTTGCGTAATGTACACCAGTGGATATTGCACCGCCTTTTCCTTTGTTTTGATGGTAACTGATATAAGCAATGTTAGAATCTTTCTCGGATGCCTTAATAATCTCTGATTCAGTATTGTCTTTACTTCCGTCGTTGACTGCAATGATAATATAATCCTTGCAAAATTCGGATATAATGCTGGATGCATTAAGTAGATTGTTGCATATTGCAGCACCCTCGTTGTAGGCAGGCATTATCACGCATAATGCTTTTTTGCTTACATCCTGGGAAAAGTAAGAACTTAATATGAGGTTGTTAGTTGTTGTTTCATTGTTCATAATATTTAACCTAGTTACCTTTATATAATTGCTAATACAGTATAACATAATGGAATATCATTCACAAGAATAGAAAATAATTACATATTGTAATTTTATGAAAAATAAGGTATCATATATAGAACATTGTGTTTTGATTGATTGAAATTTTCGGAAGGATATAGATATGAGTAATAAATCTAAAAGTAGAAAGAAAAGGTTAAATCCCAATCTAAAATGGGGTATAGCTTTATTTGTAGAGATTGTTGTTCTTGTTGTTATGACCATAGCATATATAAGCTTTTGGTTGGGCAGTAAATACGAACAAAATGTTCAGCATATGGAGATAGACAGGGATGAGTTAGCTATCAACGAAGGTGCTAATGAAGCTCAAAAAGGATACAAAACTATTGCCTTATTTGGTGTTGATGCAAGAGATACATCTCTTGGAGCAGGTAACCGTAGTGATGCTATTATGATAGCTAGTATTAACAATGACACTAAGGAAGTCAGAATTGTTTCTGTATATAGAGATACTCTTCTTGAGATTGAGGATGGAAGTGGTATTACAGCAAAGGTCAACGCAGCATATGCATATGGTGGTCCTGAATTAGCTGTTAAGACTCTGAATGCTAACCTTGACCTTGAGATAACAGAATTTATTACAGTTAACTGGCATGCTCTTACGCTTGCTATTGACGAGCTTGGTGGCGTAACTGTAGGTGTTGAAGAAAATGAGCTTGCAGCCCTTAATATGTGTATAGCTGAGCAGCTAAATACAGTGGGGGGTTATTCAGATGGAGTTTTTGAGACTGGTAACCTTAGACTCAATGGTACACAGGCTACAGCCTATGCAAGAATTAGAAGTACAGATCAGGGAGATATTACTAGAACTGAGAGACAGCGAGAGGTACTTCAGGCTATGATTAAGGAAGCATTAAAGTCTGATATGAAGACTATTAACAGTATGCTTGATGTTGTATTTCCTAACATCCTTACAAGTATATCTAAGGATGAGATGTCAGATATGATATCAGATATGTTTGATTACAAGATAGTGGCAACTACAGGTTTCCCATTTACTTATTCTATTCCAATGCATGAGACAAAGGGTTCTATAGTTGTTGCAACTGATTTGGAAATGAATGTATCAGCCCTTCATTATTTCCTTTTTGGAACAGAAAATTATGTACCAACTCAGTCAGTTATTGATTCTAGTGTGAAGATTGAAGAGGAGACATGGCAGACAGATCAGCCAATAGATTATACAACTATACCAGGGCGATGACATAAAAAAACAGCTTTCTTATGAAAGCTGTTTTTTTATGTGAATATATTAGTTGGAATCTGGAATAAGATGACTCACATCTAAGTAATCAACAACGCCATCTACGTAGTTTGTTGGTACTTCACCCTCGAGTAAAGGCTTGATATAGTCAATCATATCTGAGGTGACATCATTTCCGGAGTCATTTATCCAGTGCCTTGGAACCTCCTTTGCCTGATTGGCTACTTCTGAAACAGGAAGGGTGATAAGCTCGTAAGTATAAGGAGTGTTAGAAGTGCGGACAAGTCCGGTCATTATAGCTGTATGACCTTCTGAAGCTTTCTCGACAGCTAAGCTACCGAGTAAGAAAGCCTCATCAATATCTGCCATAGATGCCATATGAGCAGCACATCTTTGGAGTACGTTAATTTCTACTGAACGAACCTTTACGCCTAAGCGTTCCTTTACTAAAAGCTCTAAACATTTTCCTGTGCCACTAAGCTGTGCGTGACCGAATTTGTCTGCAGCAGCAGTGGTAGCTGATATATAATTGCCATTCTTGTCTCGAATACCCTCTGACACAGCAATGATAATGTTTTTTGTGGTAGGCATAAGGGCTTGGATATCCTTTATGAAGTTGTCTTTGTCGAAGGCAACCTCAGGAAGATATATAAGGTGAGGTGCCTTGCTAAAACTGTTTCTGGCAAGCGCTGAAGCAGCAGTGAGCCAACCGGCATCTCTTCCCATTATTTCAACTATAAGAACACTGTTTAAATCATAAATATATGTGTCGTAAGCCATTTCTCTCATGCTCGATGCAATGTATTTGGCGGCAGAACCAAAACCAGGAGTGTGGTCTACCCCTACAAGGTCGTTATCAATGGTTTTTGGAATTCCGACAACACGGATAGGGCTACCGATGGACTGGGCATATTTGGAAAGCTTTGCAACTGTGTCCATTGAGTCATTGCCACCGATATAGAAAAAGGCACCTATGTTCATTTCCTCAAATATAGCAAAAAGTGTTTCGTAAGCTGTGATGTCCTCTTCTGTGTCTGGCAACTTGTATCTGCAAGAACCAAGATACATAGCAGGGGTATATTTTAATTGTTCTATGAAGCGGTCACTGCTTTTTGATAGGTCTAAAAATTCTCTTTTAAAAACTCCCTGGATACCATGGATAGAGCCATAGACGGTTTCGTAACAATCGCTTTGGATGGCTTCCTTGATGACTCCTGCCAAAGAAGCATTTATAGCTACAGTTGGTCCTCCTGATTGGGCAACTATACAATTCTTTTTCATAAAAGTACCTCACTTAGTTTTTTCTTAATATGTCTAATAGAATATCATAATAAAAGGTAATTAGCCATAGGTTTGATTTTATTTGTGAAAAAATGTCTAATTCACTGAAAAAAATCAACTTTCTAATGAGGTGTTAAATAAATATTTTCTTGAAAATTGCATATAAATATAATATAATAAATAAAAGATTTGTCACTACATATATATCTGGAATGTTCGATAACTCCTGTTAATTTTGAACCTACATTTACTTTTAACGGGATTCCTATATCGTAGTCCTATGTCAGGCCTCGTCTATCAGTGGAAGACAAAATACTACGTGCGGTTGCCCACCTAGCTTAGCTAGGAGTCAAAAGGCAGGAAACGGCATCCCGGATATATATTTTTTTGGAGGTTTGTTCCCATGAAGAAAAAAGTACTTTTGGTTATAGCCACCCTATTGGTGCTATCTGTTTTTTCTATTGCGATAAAAGAAATAGGCAACTTTTTCAAAAAAGAGGATAAGGTTGCTACTAATACAGATGCTACATCAACGGATACAGATGCGGTGGATTATAGTATGTACTATTCATATGGTGAGGTAGAAACTATTGTCAGCTATCTTGCAGACACCGAGGAAAAGGAAAAAAGCTTAGGCAGACTTATAGATCCCTTGACAAAGAGTGACCCTATAGATGTTAAGTATGTACAGGATGTTGTTCGCATTATAGAGGCACCTGTAGAGGTTTATTTAGATGAGTTATATGGAAAGTCAGAGGATGAACTGCTAACAAGAGAACAATTTGATATCATATATCACAATATTGTGGATGCCGATGTGGTTCAAGGCCTTTTGCGAGAAGATTTTTTAGTGTATGAGATAAAGGATGAGACTGATGCTGATGGAAAGACATATACATCTATTTCTGATGGTGAGCAATCATACATATTAGGAGTACAACTTCCAGAGGAATATCATGACAAAATCATAGATATGTACGTTAAGGATGGACAGGTGTTTAAGATAAATGGATACAGTCAACTTTCAGTCACATTTCCTAACGTTTGGCTCACATCTATAGAAGATGGTTATTGTAATTTTATTTATAATGGATATGAAAAGACATATCCATTATCAAGCAAAAGCACCCAAACAGACAGTACCCTAAAGGTAAAAGAAGGTAGTGTAATAAAGTTAACCTTTGATAATACAGGCGTTACAACCTTAGAGGAGTATGCGGATACCTTGAGAGGACGTGTACTGGATGTGGGTGATCAGATATTTGAAATTGAAAATGTGGGAACGGTTAGCTTTGCAGATAATTTCAAATTATATGATGCCAGCGGGGATGTGTTTTGGGAGGAAAGTATTCCAGTCATAAAGGGACACAGTGAAGTACTTCTTATACAGGATTCAGGAAAGATTATCGCTGGTGTAATAGAAGATTCTTTTATCAGTGAGAATATAAGAGTTATTATAAGCAACAATACATACACCTCATACAATATGCCATCGGTTACTATTTCCTGTGATTCATCTTACAAGATTATATATTCTGATGACTCTGAAGCAGTAAGAACAGCGGGAAAAGTTGTAACTATCAATTATGATAACTATGAAGAAGGGGATGTCATTACAATTGAACCTACAGATGAGGACGGCAAATTACAATTGCTCAGTGTGGAGAGACAGTATGGCAATCCAATTTATTCAGGTATTATAGAGATTAGAATTAAGGAAGATGGTTTACACATTATTAACGAGCTTCCGTTGGAAGAATACTTATATAGTGTAGTCTCTAGTGAAATGCCATCTACAAACCCTGAGGAAGCTTTAAAGGCTATGGCAATATGTGCAAGGGGCTATGCCTATACAAAGATGAATGATCAAAGTTTTGATGAGTATGAGGCTCATTTGGATGATTCCACATTATGTCAGGTGTATAACAATGTGGAAGCTACAAAAAGTAGTATAAAGGCAGTAAAAGATACCTATGGAATTGTACCTGCATATGATGGTGCAGTTATAGTGCCTATGTATTTTTCAACTTCAGGTGGAACTACATGTACCAATGAGGAAATATGGGGAGGAACACCATATCCTTATCTTCAGTCAAATGTTGAAACAGTAGATAAAGAAACCATCGATTTGTCCGAGGAGGAAGCCTTTGTTCAATTTATAGCGGATAGTCAGGGTTATGATATTATTGACAAAGATATGCCATACTATAGATGGAATATAACTTTTACTCAGGAAGAGATATCTGAAGCAGTTAATTCTATGCTTGAAGAACGACTTACAATGTCTTCTGACAATATCAAAATAAAAGATGAGGATGGAGATTTTGTCACCACTGATATAACAGATATAGGAACCATAAAGTCTATAAAAGTTGTAGAAAGAACAAAGAGTGGTGTAGTAAGTATTCTGGAAATAGAGGGTACACTGGGAACTATACAGGTTAGTGGACAAACTAACATCCGAAACATAATAACACCAGTTAACCAGCAAATTATCAGACAGGATGGTACTGCAGTTACAGGTTGGACGTCATTGCCAAGTCCATATTATTACATTGAGCAATCAGATGGAAAGTTTGTTATCTATGGTGGCGGTTTTGGTCATGGAGCAGGTATGAGCCAGAACGGTGCAAAGGTTTTAGCCGAGATGGGATATAACTATATGTATATTTTGAGACACTATTATTCATACATTGATTTTTCATCAATATATGTCATTGAAGGAAAGAAAGTTGAGGAGAATGAACAATAAATTATCATCTGCTATGAAGAAAATATTTGGTGCCATAAAATCATTTATGATTAAATCTAAGGAGGATAGTCTGTCCGCATATGCGGCACAGACTACCTTTTTTATTATATTATCCTTTGTTCCAATTCTAATCTTACTATTTATAATATCTTCAAATGTACCTAACTTGTGGAATAATATTCTTAGAGTAGCATTAGATGTGGTTCCACAAAGTATGCATAAGTATGTGTACTATATCGTTGATGACATAGTTAATTCAAGCAGCAGATATTTTACAATAGCTACTGTTTTTTTGGCGCTGTGGTCATCGGCAAAAAGTGTACAGGCATTAACATATGGTCTTGATAGAATATATATGGTTGAAAGAAAAAAGGGCTTCATTTTTACAAGACTTATGAGCCTTGTATATATGTTTGTGCTCTTGGTGTTGTGTGTAGTTGCAATGATTGTGGACATTTTTGCAAATCAGATATTTGAATCGATTATTAACCAAAGCAGAATTCTAATAAATGCCACCATAATAGTACTAAGCTTTAGAACCTTAATAATGTTTATTATTTTATTCTTGCTTATTTGGCTAATATACTATAGGCTGCCTGCAAGAAAAGGAAGATTTCGAGAAGAAATATATGGTGCGGCTGTGGCTGCCATATCACTTATTGTTATGACAAAATTATTTTCTTTTTATATAAAATACATTTCTAATATGTCATATATGTATGGAGGTCTGACATCTGTTATTGTAGTTATAATATGGCTATATTTCTGTGTGCAAATAGTATTGTTTGGCGCACAGATTAACTACTTTCTGAATAGAAGAAAATAATATTTTACAAGGTCTAATTATTATTAAAGCATAGTTGACACTAAAAATTGGATATGAGATAATGTTAAAAGCTATTGTTGGGCACAAAAACCCAACCAGAAAATACAAAATGGAGGTACGTATAGGATGTACGATTTTAACGAAGTTTTTGGATTTGATCCTGAAGTTGCAGCAGCTATGACAGACGAGATTAACAGACAGAATGATAACATTGAGCTTATCGCATCTGAGAATATTGTTTCAAAGGCTGTTATGGCAGCGATGGGAAGTCCGCTTACCAATAAATATGCAGAGGGTTATCCTGGCAAGAGATACTACGGTGGTTGCGAGCATGTAGATGTTGTTGAGGATCTTGCAAGAGAAAGAGCAAAAGAACTTTTCGGTTGTGAGTATGTAAATGTACAGCCACACTCAGGCGCACAGGCTAATATGGCAGCTTTCTTTGCTATCATGGAACCAGGAGATACTTTTATGGGTATGAACCTTGCTCACGGTGGTCATCTTACTCACGGTTCACCTGTAAATTTATCAGGAAAATATTTCAACGTTGTACCTTATGGTGTTAACGATGATGGATTTATCGATTATGATGAAGTTCTTAGAATAGCTAAGGAGTGTCAGCCAAAGCTTATCGTAGCTGGTGCTTCAGCATATGCAAGAGCTATAGATTTCAAGAGATTTAGAGAAATTGCAGATGAGGTTGGCGCAGTTCTTATGGTAGATATGGCACATATCGCAGGACTTGTTGCTGCAGGACAGCATGAGAGCCCAATACCATATGCTCACGTTACTACAACTACAACTCATAAGACTTTAAGAGGACCACGTGGTGGTATGATTCTTTCAAGCAACGAGGTCAATGAGAAATACAATTTCAATAAGGCAGTATTCCCAGGTATTCAGGGTGGTCCACTTATGCACGTTATCGCTGCAAAGGCTGTTTGTTTTAAAGAAGCTCTTTCTGATGAATACAAGGCATATCAGGCACAGGTTGTTAAGAATGCAACAGCTCTTGCAAATGCACTTATGGAGAGAGGTTTCAAGATTGTGTCAGGGGGTACAGATAACCACCTTATGCTTGTAGATTTACAGAATCTTGATCTCACAGGTAAGGAAGTAGAGAAGCTTCTTGATTCTGTACATATTACATGTAACAAAAACACAGTACCAAACGATCCAAAGTCACCATTTGTAACAAGTGGTATCAGACTTGGTACTCCAGCTATAACAACTAGGGGTGCTAAAGAAGAGGATATGGTAACAATTGCAGATGCTATCAAGGCAGCTGTTATTGATAAGGACAACGACAAGGCTACAGCTCTTGTAAAGAGCATTACAGATAAATATCCTTTATACAAGTAGGATATATAATGGAGCTGTTGTGAGATTACATATTAAGTACAGTTTGTGGGATACTTAATATAATCTTACAACAGCTTATTTAATAATATTTAGCAAAGAAGGATGAAAATCCTCGGAGAGAGTATGGACAATAAAAAAGACAATAATCAAAAAAATAATCCAGAACAAAATAACAAAAATAATAATGGGAAAAAGAAACCTTCTGCCACAACAATTATACTGATACTATCTATTTTTTTGACACTTATATTTTGGCGGGGTTACAAGAGCTTTAAAGAAGCTGGTCTAGAGAAAATAACCTATGATGAGTTTATAACTATGCTTGAAGAAGGCAAGGTTGATAAGGTTGAAATATATAACAGTAAAATAGAATTTACGCTAATTGAAAAGGACGAGAACGCAGCATACGAAACAGTATATTCAGTAGTAAAAACTGATGATTATGCTTTAGTTGACAGACTCAATGTTGCAGGGGTAGAGTTTGAAACGGTTGATCAGGGTGCAAGTGTAATACTCTATGAGATATTAGGCTATGTACTTATGATTGGTGCTTTTTACATCCTCATGGTGCTTTTGATGAGAAGTACATCAAAGGGAGGAGGCTTCATGGGAATTGGAAAATCCAGGGCGAAGCTTTATGTTGAAAATGAAACAGGAGTAACATTTGATGACGTAGCAGGCCAGGAGGAGGCAAAGGAGTCTCTGTCTGAAATGGTGGATTTTTTGGAGAAACCTGAAAAGTATTTGGAGATAGGAGCTAAGCTTCCAAGAGGAGCCTTGCTTGTGGGTCCTCCAGGTACTGGAAAAACACTTCTTGCAAAAGCTGTTGCTGGAGAAGCAAAGGTTCCATTTTTTTCACTTTCAGGCTCAGAGTTTGTGGAAATGTATGTAGGTGTCGGTGCGTCAAGAGTCAGGCATTTGTTTAAAGAAGCAAATGAAAAAGCACCTTGTATTATCTTTATCGATGAGATTGATGCTATTGGTAGGAGTAGAGATACCAGACATGCAGGAGGAGATTCGGAGAGAGAACAGACTCTTAATCAGCTTCTTTCTGAGATGGATGGTTTTGATACTTCAAAGGGTATAGTGGTTCTGGCAGCTACAAATAGACCAGAGGTTTTAGATAAGGCACTTTTAAGACCGGGCAGATTTGACAGAAGAGTCATTGTTTCCAAACCTGATATGCAGGGAAGAATAGACACTTTGAAAGTACACTCTGCAAAGGTGAAGATGGATGAAAGTGTAGATTTTGATGAAATTTCTCGTGCTACTTCGGGAGCGTCAGGAGCAGACCTTGCCAGTATAATTAATGAGGCGGCCCTTATGGCAGTAAGAGATGGAAGAAGCTTGGTTTCTCAAAAGGATATTATTGCTTCTGTAGAAATAGTTTTTGCAGGTAAAGAGAAAAAGGAAAAGCTTTTAAGCCCTAAGGAAAAAGAAATTGTTGCTTACCACGAGACTGGTCATGCACTAGTGTCAGCTCTTCAAAAAAACACTTTACCTATACAAAGAATTACTATCGTTCCACGAACTACAGGTGCTTTAGGCTATGTATGGCAGGTGCCAGAGGACGAGAAGAATCTGGAAACCAAAAAAGAACTGGAAGAACAGATTGTAATATGTTTAGCTGGAAGAGCTGCAGAAGAACTTAAATTTGATTCTGTTACCACAGGTGCATCTAACGATATAGAAAAGGCTACCAATATTGCAAGAACAATGATTACTATGTATGGTATGTCAGAAAAGTTTGGAATGGTTCAGTTAGAAGGTGTGACAGGGGAGTATCTGGATAGAAGAAGGGTACTAAATTGTTCTGCTGAGACAGAAACTCAGGTAGATATGGAAGTTAAGGATATGATTAAAAATGCCTACGAAAAGGCATATATGCTTTTGAAGAATAACATAGAAACCCTGGATGCTATTGCTAAGGTGCTTTATGAAAAAGAGAACCTTGAGGGAAAAGAGTTTATGGAGCTTTATGAAGAGTACCAGCATACTAAGTTAGAGTATGCATCAGTGGAGGAATAATTATGGGTTACAATTTTTATGCAACCATAGCCAGAATGAAATATATTGAGAGATGGGCTCTTATGAGAAATACGCGACCTGAGAATTTGTCGGAGCATGCTTTAGATGTTTCCATGATTGCTCATGCACTTTGCGTTATAGGTAACACCAGATATGGCAAAACCCTAGATGCTAATATGGCGGCTATGATAGGTATTTATCACGATGCATCAGAGATTATAACTGGTGATATGCCGACACC
The DNA here is from genome assembly GCA_015057515.1 of Lachnospiraceae bacterium. Classification (GTDB taxonomy): domain Bacteria; phylum Bacillota; class Clostridia; order Lachnospirales; family Lachnospiraceae; genus Coprococcus_C. The sequence continues at coordinate 22,325 of SVED01000007.1, read as the reverse complement.
GGTAAAATATTACAACAAATCTATAAAGGAAGCTTTTAAGTCATTGGAGGACGAAGCTAATCAAAGTTTATTAAACCAGCTTCCTGAAGACCTACGGGCTGCCTATCAGAATATCTTTTTCAAAACAGATGCCTATTCTTACGAATGGAAACTTGTCAAAGCAGCAGATAAGCTTTCTGCTATGATTAAGTGCATGGAGGAGGAAAAAACTGGTAACAGAGAGTTTGTGAAAGCCAAGGAGGCTACAGAAAACACCTTAAGAGATTTATCAAAGGAGCTTCCGGAAGTCTTTGATTTTGTAAAGGATTTCCTCCCAGCCTACTCAAAAACTCTGGATGAGTTAAACTAAGCCATACCTGTTACCTATGTCCCTGCCAAAGCTTCAGAGTTTGATATGGACACAGACATAGGAGGTAAACCTGGCTCGATTTAGGTGTCACCAAGTTAAGAATATTTTATAAGAACATACCACTAAGTATTGCTGGTGTGTTCTTTTTATATTTAATGCTTGTTTAGATTAAGTAGTATTCTGCAATATGTGTCAAATAATTTCTGCAGACAACTAGGGTTTTTAGTAATCCTAGGTGCAGACGCTTTCGATAAAGCGTGCCACGTACAACTGTCTGAGCGTGCCGCAAGAACTTGCTGGGTGGATTTTTTTGCAACTTTACGCTTGCGCAAATATCTAAGTTTTTACAATTGCGATGTTTGATAGGGCACCGCTCTCGCGAACTCGTACCTCAGACATCGCTCCCGCGGTGCCTTCATCGCAATTGATAAAAACTTGATATTTGGTACAAGCTAGTTGTCAAAAAAATCCACCCAGCAAGTTCTTGCGGCACGTGAGTTTTGGAAGTGGCACGCCAATCAAACATCGAAAGCGCGAACCGTAGGATTACTTAAATCCGTAAAGTTGCAAAGAAATTATTTGACATATGTTGTAGAATACTACGTAGTCAAAAATAAAACATATAAAAAAGAACATACCAGCAATACTTAGTGGTATGTTCTTTTGGGATTTTTTAGTTTGTGACACCTAAATCGAGCCAGGTTTACTTCCTATGCCTGTGCCTATGTCAAACTCTGAAGCTTTGGCAGGGGCGTAGGTAACAGGTATGGCTTAGCTTAACTTTGCTATGGCTGCTTTGATGCGGGCTAAGGTTTCTTCTTTGCCAAGAACTGACATAAGCTCAGTGGCTCCACCTGGAGTGGCTTGCTTGCCAGAAACAGCAGTACGTAGAGGCCACATTACGAAACCTGTTTTGTATTCGTGCTCGCTGGCGAAAGCGGAGAGTGCTTCGAAAAGAGAATCGTTATCAAAGGAATCCATAGTTTCTAATACTGGTAAAGCTTCCTGTAAAAGAGTAAGGGAGTTCTCTGCATTAGTTTTCATTTTTTTGTGAGTGTACATATCAATAGAGTACTCAGGAACAGCTTCAAAGAAATCAATCTGGTCCTTAATGTCTGTGAAAACTTCTATTCTTGATTTAATCATAGAAGCAATTTTCTTTGTGTCCATAGGCTTTGAGATAACCTCGTTGATATAAGGGAGAGCCATCTCATAGAAAAGTTCATCATCCATAGCCTTAATGTATTCGCTATTCATCCATTTGAGTTTTGTCATATCAAGAACAGCTGGTGATTTTGACATATTTTTATAATTGAAAACCTTGATAAGCTCCTCGAGTGAAAAAATCTCCTGATTATCATCTGGGCACCATCCTAAAAGAGCAACAAAGTTAATAATAGTCTCAGTTAAGAAACCTTGCTCTAGTAAATCCTCAAAAGAAGAATGTCCGCTTCTTTTACTGAGCTTTTTGTGAGTCTCGTCAGTTATGAGAGGACAATGAATGTAAGTTGGAACTTCCCATCCAAATGCTTCGTAAAGACGATTGTATTTTGGAGAAGAAGAAAGGTACTCGTTTCCACGAACGACATGAGTAATGTTCATAAGATGGTCATCAACTACGTTTGCAAAATTGTAAGTTGGAAATCCATCTGACTTAATGAGAATCATATCATCAAGCTCTTCATTTTGAACTGTAATATCACCGTACAATTCATCATTAAAAGTAGTAGTACCTTCTAATGGGTTGTTTTGTCTAATGACATAAGGCTTTCCTGCTGCCAAATTTGCTTCTACTTCTTCCTTTGAAAGGTTGAGACAATGCTTGTCATAGCGAGAAATAGTTTTTCCTTCTAGTTCGGTAACAAGACTGTTAAGACGCTCTTCGTCACAGAAACAATAGTAGGCTTCTCCTTTTTCTACTAACATTTTCGCATATTCTAAATAAATACCCTGACTTTGACGTAGGCTTTGTACATAGGGACCAACGCCACCGTCTTTGTCAGGACCTTCGTCGTGTAAAAGACCAGTTTTCGCTAAAGTTCTATAAATAATATCTACTGCACCTTCAACCTCTCTAACTTGATCTGTATCTTCGATTCTTAAAATGAAATCACCACCCTCATGCTTAGCGATGAGGTATGCATATAATGCTGTTCTTAAGTTTCCAACGTGCATTCTTCCTGTTGGACTTGGGGCAAATCTAGTTCTAACTTTTGACATAATACAACTCCCTTTTGTACGAATTTTATCTTTTGAGATTATAACCCAATAAAAAGGAATTTACAACACAATAGTTGATTATTCTTTGGATTTTTAGTATACTAACATTTGGATGTCTAAACATCATTTTGATAATAATTTTAGCAAAGGCTGGGTATATTTATGAGTGGAAGCACAATTGCAATTATATATGGTATTTTTATAGCTATTTTTCTTTTGTTGTTAATAGTCCTAACTATTACGCTTGTGGTTAATAGAAAGAAGGACGATGAGGATGACTTTGATGAGGAAAAAGATGGATATGAGTATGATTTATTCCTTAAGGATGAGGATGCGGTTGTTAACGATGATTTTGCAACATTAGATAGCGCCGTATCAAAGATGGAGGATGCGCTTGAGGATGAAGACAGTATTTTTGCAGAAGCAGACAGTGCTTTTGCAAAGTCAGCGCCAATAGACAGTGCCTTTGCTGATGTTTTAGATGAGGAAGAGGAGATTGATAATTTAGATTCAGCTTTTGATGATGTAGATGTTGGTCCGGATTCTATAACTATTGACTTGGCTATGGATAGCGCTTTTGATGCTATTTTAAATGCTGAAGAATCTGAAGACAAAAACGAGATGCCTGTAGGGGATAGTGCTTTTATTGAGGAGCCAGCAGCTACAGTAGAGGACAGTGCTTTTGTTGAGGAACCAGCAGCTACAGTAGAGGACAGTGCTTTTGTTGAGGAACCAGCAGCTATAGTAGAGGACAGTGCCTTTGTTGAGGAGCCAGCAGCTACAGTAGAGGACAGTGCTTTTGTTGAGGAACCAGCAACTGCAGTAGAAGACAGTGCCTTTGCAGAAGAACCAGTGGCACCTATGGAAGATAGCGCATTTGTTGACAGTGCCTTTGCTGATAGTGCATTTTCGGACAACTCTTATAACTCAAATCAAGTCATAGATGAAGCACTTGATCAGTCGGTTAAAGAGGCGGTTGCTTTAGGTGCAGCTATGACTAATCCATCATATCAAGAGTCGGTAAGTCATTCTGCAGGTGGTCGTCATAAACCGAGAAAGAGTTTTGTTTCACCATCCGATGATTTTTATTGGTTTAACAAAATGGATGTGGCAGAAAAACCATCCTACAAGACAGCAGAGATGTACCACCATCATTTTAATGTTCCTAAGGATTGTATTGAGGAACTTATTATGGAAATGTATGACTGTGCATTAGTTAGAACAGAAGAAATCAAATACATTGCTTACGGCATAGAGCCAAGAGCTGTGTCCATGAAGGAGATACTTACCTCAGGTAATCGTAACTATACTACACAGGCTAAGCTTAAAGAGCCAAGTACACAGGATTTGGTAAAGGTATATGAAAAATGGTGTGGTTACGTGGACAAGCTTTTTGACAAAGTTGAGATACATGCTGATGATTACACTATCAATGAGATACGTAAACTCTTATATGAGTTTGGTAGAAACGATGTTGATGTACTTATTGAAGGTATGTAGTATCAATAAGGAGGCATTATATGTTAATACAAAAACCTTGTTTTTCAAATAAGGAATTGTTAGATAGTTATATGGCGTACAACGAATATTATGGCTGCGAATTTTCCGCAGCCAATAATATTTTATGGTCAGAATACTATGAGACTTGTTTCACTATTATTGAAGACAATTTAGTGTTTTGTAAGGTGGAAAATAACATTCCGGTACAGATGACATTTCCTATAGGAAAGGGTGATAAAAAGAAGGCATTTGACGCAATAGTAAGTCATTTTAAAAATAATAATTTGCCTTTTTATATGTATATGGTTGAGAGAGAGATGTTTCAACTTATAGATGAATGGTACCCGGGAAAATATCAGATTAAGTATGATAGAGATGTTGCGGATTATCTGTATGAGTGGGATACCCTGGCATACCTTAAGGGGAAAAAACTTCATGGGAAGCGTAACCATATCAATCGCTTTTTGGAAAACTACCCAGACTATTTATATGAAAAAATAAATGAGTCTAATTTTGAAGAATGTATAAAGTTGGCAGAGGATTGGGATAGGACTAATAATCCAGATGAAAAAGAATTATCGTACGAGACTAACATATTGACATTAGCTTTAAAACACCGAGATACTTTGGGGTTGAATGGTGCGCTTATACGAGTGGATGACAGAGTGGTGGCATTTACACTTGGGGAATCACTTACAAAGGATGTATATGTTGTACATTTTGAGAAAGCATATGCGGATGTACAAGGTGCATATCCCATGATAAATAGGGAGTTTGTTCGCAGAGAACTTAGAAATTTTAAATATATTAATAGAGAAGAGGATATGGGTATTCCTGGACTAAGACATGCCAAAACCTCTTATCAACCAATTAAATTGATTGATAAGGGAGTTGTGACACGGGTATAGTTTAGATTAGCTTATATAGGTAATCTTTGATATTATCAGAGGCAAAGGATATTTCGATACTGTTTTTGTATAATGTTAAGAGATCCTTTTCCTCTATTCCAAGTTGATTGACAACAAAAGCAAGTTCCTTTGTCATATTAGTGTTGCTTACAGTTCGATTGTCAGTGTTTACTGTGGCCAGTAAACCATTTTCTAGAAAATATTTGAGGGGATAATCCTTGTAATTAGATGAGGCTTTTGTTTGGAAGTTTGAGGTTGGGCATAATTCCAAGCCTAACCCTTGCTTCTTGCATTCCTTTACAAGGTAAGGATCTTTATATAAGGCAATGCCGTGTCCTACTCTTTTAGCACCCAAATCCATAGCAGTTTTAATGTTGTCTACGCTACCACACTCCCCGGAGTGAATAGTAAAAGGCATACCAAGTCTTTTTGCTTCTTCAAATAATTCTACAAAACAAGAATTCGCAAAAGCAGATTCGTCACCTGCCAGATCCAATGCACATATACCATAACCAAGATAATCCATGGCAGTATGTATAACCTCTAGGTTCATATCCATACTGTGATGTCTCATGGCGCAAAGAATAATGTTTGAATGTACATTGTAGAGTGCAAGCCCTTTTTTACAGCCTTCTAAGGCCGCTTCATAGACGTCTTTGTAGTTTAAGGAAGAATTGATGCTACAGGAAGGTGCAAAACGTATTTCGATGTAGTAAACGCCTTCTTGGGAAGCTTCTCTGATGAGATCTAAAACACCATGAGTAATACCTTTTTTTGTTTGGATACAGCTAATTGGTATATCGAAGCAGGTAAGGTAGGTGGTGAGGCTATCACAGTCTTTAGGGGCTTGTAACTTAGAGATAAGAACATCATCTGTCAAATTAAGACCGGAATAGGCTTTTATATAGTCCAAGGAAAAGGAACCATCCAAATGACAGTGTAAATCTATTTTTGGCATAGTGTTAATATAATCAGATATAGAGTTTGAATTGTTCACAGGCACACCTCCCCAAAACATTTATTTTATGTGTTTATTTTAACAATAAAGAGGGGATTTAACAAGCATCTTGAATGGATAAAACAGGTGTGTTATTATGTGAGAAGTTAGATTTGAAAGGAAGATAAGTTTTGAAAAAGTTTCATCTTTCAAAATTGAATATAAGCTTACGTGGATTCATAACATTTATGATTGTGCTCATAAGTGGTGTGATTTTATTTGCGTATTCAATGATATCTACCAAAACCTATAGAGAAAAGAGTATTCGTGATTTGGAGAGTGATATTAAACTTCAATGTGAAATACTTACCTACAATCTAGTAAATAAATCTATGGATTTTGATGCTACTTCCGAATTGGATTTAGTTACTGACACAGTGGCTAATTTCTTTAATGGTAGAATATTAGTTATAAATGAGGAATATCGAATTATAAAGGATACTTTTGGTGATAGAGAAAATGCTTATATAATAAGTGATGATGTTATCCGTGTTATGACTGGAGAGAAGAGTGAATTGTTGTCTCTTAAAGGTGATTATATTCAATACGTGTATCCAGTTAAGTCAGAGGGAGAAACTTTAGGCGTAGTTCTAATAAATGCATCTACGGCTCACATTAAAAATGTAACTCCTACTTCTAGTAGAACAAATATTACCATTGCCACAATTATTATTTTAGGTTCTATAGGGGTAGCTCTTTTTGTGGGTTACTCTAGTGTAAGAGGCATAAAAAGAATCAATAAAGAAATCGAAAATACCCGTTCAGGTCATTTGTATGAGCCACTGCCGGTTCAGGGCTTTAAGGAGTTTAGAACTCTTACAGCCAGCTATAACAAAACCATAGAAAAACTGATGGTTATAGATTCTAGCAGACAGGAGTTTGTGTCAAATGTGTCCCATGAGCTTAAGACACCTATTACATCAATGAAGGTTCTGGCTGATTCCTTGGTGCAAAATCAAGAGGCAGATTTGGAGATGTACAAGGAATTTATGAAGGATATTATTGATGAGATTGACAGAGAAAGTGAAATCATAAATGATCTCCTTACCCTTGTTAAAACAGACCGTAAGGATGCGGAGATGAACATATCTGAGGTGGATGTAAACGAGCTTTTAGAGGTTATATTAAAGAGAGTTACGCCTATTGCCACAAGTAGGGGAATAGAGATAACATATGAGAGCTACCGAGATGTAGTTGCAGATGCGGATGAAGTAAAGCTGAGCCTTGCCCTTACAAATATTATAGAAAATGCAGTTAAATATAATGTGGATAACGGCTGGGTAAAGGTTACTCTCAATGCTGATCACAAGAATTTCCATATCAAGGTGGCTGATTCTGGAGTGGGTATACCAGATGATTGCAAGGAGCATATTTTTGAAAGATTTTATCGAGTGGATAAGGCCAGAAGTCGTGATACAGGTGGAACAGGTCTTGGTCTTGCTATAACCAGAAATGTTATAAGAATGCATAAAGGTTCAATTAAGCTTTATAGTGAATCTGGTGAGGGAACTACCTTTACCATAAAGATTCCGATAAAGAGAGTGGAGGGTTAGTATGAAAAGATTATTAATTATGCTATCTGCCATGTTGATGATATTTTCTTTTACAGCCTGCAAGAAACAAGATGAGAAAACGGTGGAAGAACTACAGGGTAATAGCATGATAGAAATATATTACCCCAAGGGTAATCAAGTCGTGAGAGCAGAAGAAAAATATCAGATCAAACAACCGGATTCTGTTACTGCAGCTGTGGAGGAAATAATGCTACAGCTTAAGGGCAAACTAAACGAAAGCATGGAATATCACACATATATGATGGATACAGATAATAACCTTACGTTGGAGTTTGTTTCAAAAGGTGAATATGATACAGAGTATATTCTTCTTGCAAGAGCATCGGTGGCTGAAACTCTTTTTCAGATTGAAGGGGTAAACAGTGTAAAGATAAGCATATCAGATGCAGGGGGAAAACTAATATCTGATGTTTTGTTTATGAGAGATTCATTTTACTTTTATGATTATGAAGATGATGATCTTTTAAACAATATAGAAGCTACATTGTATTATCCTTCTGCTGATGGTTCTTCCTTAGACAGGAAGAAGGCGAATATACCATCTTTGCCAAATACAACAATGGAAGAAACTATTGTAAATGAATTGGTTGATAGTGGAGCTTTGCCATCAGACACTAGGGTGTTGTCTGTATCAATTAATGCAGATATCTGCTATCTAAATCTAAGCAAGGAGTTTGAAAATGGTGTTGAAGGTGTGAAAAGTGAGACGGTAGTATATGCAGTGGTAAACTCAATTACATCTGTTACTGATGTGAGTAAGGTTCAAATAATTATTGATGGTGAACATTTAAAAACCTATCGTGAGACAACGGACATTTCAAGTCCGTTAGAATTCAATAACAGTATTCTTAATTAATCCAGGAGACTTATGAAAAGATATTTATTCTGGGCGGTAAGTATGTTTGCACTTGGAGAGGTGACGTATTTATATGCGGACAGAATAATCAAATACAGCATAGCTTTGGCTATGCTTATTTGTCTTGTTCTTTTATCAGTAAAAAAAACTAAATATATAAAAAAGTATGTATTTCTAGGTCTGTTCTTTGTTGGAGGATTTTCTTACATATTCTTCAGAGATAGTATAAGCCCGATTACCTACAATGAGTCAAAGACGGTTACTGAAAAGTATGATATGGATGGATTTATTGTAACGACACAAACAAAACAAAGTGAAAGAAATTTTTACATAGAAGCGTCAGGTACCATTACTGGCGTGGAGGTAGGGGAAAAAGGTTCAAATCTGATTATAAAGTTTGGCAGTGGTGTGTGGTCATACAAGGTAGTTGTATACGAGGGAGAAAAAACATACAGACTGGGTGATAGAGTTTATGTTGTGGGGACTATAAGTTCTATTGAGAGTGGGACTAATCTAGGTTGTATGAATATGAATAACTACTATAGGGCAAGAGGAATTTTGTTTAATGGACAAGGCGATAAACTGCACATTGAAAAGATAGCTGAGGGTAAGAGAAATGTTGTTTTGAAAACATACTACTTTATGGTAAATGTTCTTGTGGATGTAAAAAACTCCCTGTCAAAGCAGATTGATAATATAGCCGAGGAAGACACGGCGGCTTTTTTTAAGGGTATACTACTTGGGGATAAGGCCTATATGGACATCAGGACAAGTAAGCTTTACAGGGTGAGTGGTATTGCACACATATTAACTATTTCGGGCCTTCATATATCCCTTATAGGAGGCGTATTGTTTAAGGTTATGGTTGCTTTTGGGACTGGGCATACTGTGGCTGCTGTCGCAAGCATAATATGTGTTGTTTTTTATGGTGGAATGTCCGGGTTTGGATTTGCCACTATAAGGGCAATTATAATGCTTACTATTTCCATGATTGGTTACAGATTAAGTAGAGAATATGATATGGTTACCTCTATGTCCTTAGCACTTATCATAATGCTTTTGATAGAACCATTTAGAATATGTGATGGTGGAATCTGGTTAAGCTATGGGGCCGTTGCCGGGGTAATAATGGGAAAATATATTATAAGGATACTGAATAGAAATTCGAAGATAAAAAAACTTAGAAGAAAAGCATATTTCTTGTATAAAATTATTAGCGGGGTGGTGCTTTCACTTTCTGTAAATGTTGTAATCCTACCTATAATCGCAAATATGTATTATGAGATACCACTTTACTCAATAGTCACAAATCTTTTGATTGTGCCTGTTATGGGTGTTGTTCTGGTCCTTGGAATCCTTGGTGTATTGCTGTCATACATATCTGTTATATGGGGCTGGTTAATCTATATTCCGGCTGGGGGTGTAATTAAATATATTACTTATTTGTGCCAGCTTATGATGAAACTGCCGTATGCCAGCTTAAATTGCGGAAATATAAGTGTTTTAAGTGTTATCCTTTATTATTTTGCGCTAGGTATAATACTTATAATTTTAAAACCTAAAATACAAAGAAAAGTACGACAGTGTATATATAAAAGGTTTGGAATATGGCTTGATTATCATTGGTGGGGAAAGGCAGTTTTTTGTTTTGCGTTGTTAGTAGTTTCTTCCGTAAGTATTAGTATATTTGTTGTAGAAGGAAACCGAAATAGTAAAGTTGTTTATTTTGCTGATGTGGGGCAGGGTGATGGTATTTTAATTAAAGAAGATGGGGTGTCTATAGTGATAGATGGTGGCTCCACCAGCAATGAAAATTTAGGTGAATATGTTATGGAACCCCTTTTAAAATATTTTAGAATGTCCACAGTTGAATATTGGTATATTTCGCATTTTGATAAGGATCATATCAGTGGGTTAATATATATACTAGATTATGGTGATTTGACAGGGATAAAAATCAAGAATCTGGTTGTGCCCCGATATGGTGTGGGTGGGGAAGAAATAATAGAAAAAGCAAGACGTAAGGAAATCAATATTATATATATGGAACCAGGCGATGTAATAAAAACGAAGATTGGAAAGATGACCTGTGTGGCACCTTTTTTTCAGGTGCAGTATGAGGATAGCAATCAGGCGTCTATGGCGTTGGTGTATAAAAGAGGTACTGTAGGTTTTCTTTTTACAGGAGATATGGGTAAAGAGGGGTTGGATGCTTTGGTTGAAAGGAATGGTAATCTGGTTGAGGATATTGATGTACTTAAGGTGCCTCATCATGGTTCTAAGAATTCTATTTCAGAAATCTTTTATCAGCAGATAAAACCCGAAGTGGCAGTGATTTCGTGTGGAAAAAATAATCTGTATGGTCATCCCCATAGGGATACCCTTGCCATGTTAGAATCTGTTGGAGGTAAAGTATTTAGAACTGATATGAGTGGCTATATAAAGATTGAATTTGTCCATTAAAATAAAATAGTATTTCTATGGAGTATAGTGTATAATAACGATAGATTATTTCTTGGGAAGGTATGTACTATGGCTAAGATAAAAGAAAAAGTTGATGCTATGTCATTAATAAACAATCACATAAATACAGGTGAATTTGCTAAGATGTATCTTCTTTGCGGAGCCGAGGAATATTTGGTGTCCCAATATAAGGACAAGCTGGTACGCGCTTTAATTGACGTGGAGGACACTATGAATTTTGGTGTGTTTAAGGGTCAAAATGCCAAGGCGGATGCTATTATAGATTTTGCCCTTACTATGCCGTTTTTTGCGGATAGAAGAGTAGTACTTGTTGAGGATAGTGATTTCTTTAAGAATGGTTGTCAGGATATAGAGGAATTTTTGCCCAATATTCCAGATACAACGGTTATGGTATTTGTTGAGCATAATATTGATGCCAGAAAAGCAATATACAACAGAACTAAAGAACATGGTGTTGTAGCCAAGTTTGAAGCCCAGGATGAAAGGTCCTTGGCTATATGGGTGAAGTCCTTGTTTATAAAAAAAGATTTGCTGGATGTTGAGGTTCAGGTGGAGGATGTGGCGGTGTTCAGACTTATAGAATGTGTGGGCACAGACATGAACAGATTGTATAACGAAGTTACTAAGTTAAAGAGCTATGCACTAGAAAAAGGTATAGTCACAGCAGAAGATGTGGATGCTCTTTGTATCAATGAAGTCGAGGGAAAAGTGTTTGATATGATGGATGCCTTATCCAGAAGAGATGGAAGGACGACTATCGCCCTTTATTCCGATTTGGTTAAGCTGAGAGAACCATCTATGAGAATGTTATTCAATATAACCAGACAGTTTAACATACTGCTTAAGACTAAGGTTGCTATTGATAGCAAGGTGGAGGGAAGTAAGATGGCAAGTGTCCTAAAGGTACCGCCTTTTACCATAAAAAAATATATCTCTATGGCAAATGCCTATACTTACGAGCAGCTTGTAGCAAAGGTAAACAAATGTCAGGAGACAGACACAAACATTAAATCAGGTGCTATGAAGGATAGCCTTGCAGTAGAGATGCTTATTGTAGAACTTTTAAACAACTAAAAGAGCAATAAAAAAACTACCTCGTAAGAAGTAGTTTTTTTATTGCTCTAGTTTATTATGCCATCTTGTTAACAGCAACTGTTAAACGAGAAATCTTTCTAGCAGCAGTGTTCTTGTGGTAGATACCCTTTGATGCAGCCTTGCTAATCTCAGAGATAGCAACCTTAAGAGCAGCCTCAGCAGCAGCCTTATCCTTGCTAGCAATAGCAGCCTCTACCTTCTTAACCATAGTCTTAACCTTAGACTTGATTGTCTTGTTTCTCAATGTCTTAGTTTCAATTACAAGAATTCTCTTCTTTGCAGATTTGATATTAGCCATATCTGACGCCTCCATAAAATAATAAATCAATAATGTATATATTCATCACTATGGTCAAGACACGAACATCTTACCCACACCACTAGATAAGACGGACCAGCGTGAAATATTCTCGTACATCTACGCACGCACAAGATAGAATATCAAAAAGGTCTTTTGATGTCAATACTTTTGACAAAAAATATGAAAAAATCCTAGCTAGGTTGAGAGTATTCTTTTATGAGTTTGTCATAATCTTCAATAGGCATTGGCTTGGCAAAGAGGAAACCCTGTCCAATTTCGCAGTTTATGGATTTAAGCATATCTAATTGCTCAGGAGTTTCAATACCTTCACTTACAACTCTTATGTCCAAAGCATGAGCCATATCTATGATGCTTTTTAAAATACAGGTAGCGTTTTTGTCGTTGGCAGCAGAACGAGACAGGAAGTCATGATCTAGCTTTATAACGTCAATAGGCAAATCCTTAAGGAGAGTAAGAGATGAGTAACCAGTACCAAAATCATCCATATTGATGAGGAAGTCCATTTCCTTTAATTTGCGTAAAACATCTATCATCTGTGAATAGTTCTCGGAGAAGATGCTTTCTGTAATCTCAAACTCAATGTATCTATGAGGTATATAGTACTTGTCCATAATTTCCTGAACCTTGTTTAGAAACTCTGGGTTGGCCAGAGTAATACGTGAAAGGTTAACTGAAAATGGTAAAGCATATATATCGTTATTCAAATATTTTCTAAGGGAAATACAAGCCTGTTCTAGCATAAAACAGTCAATTTGGTATATAAAACCGTTCTTCTCGAAGGAAGGTATAAATGCTGCGGGCTCCAAAAATCCCTTGGAAGGAGAAATCCATCTTACAAGAAGCTCACCACCGATTAAGCCATTGGTTAATATGTCGTATTTCGGCTGTACATAAGCGGAAAACTCGTTGTTCGCTAAAGCACCATGCATGCTGTTTTCAATCTGTGCTTCGTTGAGAACCTTTTTGTGATACTCGTCGTCGTAGAAGGCATAGGAAATACCCATAGAGAAATCTACAGACTTTGCGGCCATCATAGCTCTGTCTACCAAACGATTGATGCTGTAGCTATGCATTGTTTCGTCAATGATGAGTATGCCGGTAACAAAGTCTACGATAAATCTATCCTGAATGGTTCGACATGCATCGTGAATTTCGTTTTTGATATTGGTAAAGGTGGTCATAAAACCATCCTTACTTTTGTAATGAATAAGCATAATGTAAGTGTCGCTTATTACACGGGCAAAGGTTTCCTGCTCTCCCAGATATTTACTTAATACATCGGCAACAGTTTTGAGGGTTCTGTCTCCTATACTGTGGCCATAGGTTTCATTGATGTACTTAAAGTTCTTTATGTTGAAGTAGAACATAACATAGTCTGTGTCAGGGTTTTCGGCTAATATGTCTCCGGCATCAATCTTGAATTTCTCGAAGTTGCCATAGCCAGTGACAATATCCTTGTAGGAAGCCTCGGCAATCTTTTTCTCTATTGTGAGATTTTGCTCAATCTCCTGTTTGAGTCTTTCGGACTTGGTTTGCTTGTGGGCACCGGCAGATATGATAAAGGAATTACTACCCTCGCTCCACTTGATAGGAGAAAGATATACATCAAACATTTCGTCTAAAGTTTTGTTGTGTTTTGTGCACTTGGTTGGTGCATTGCTATTTAGTTTGTGAGCTGGACAATCGCTACATGGTCGTCCCTCTTGATACATACAACTGTAGCACTTGCCATTTAGCATAAGAGAAGGATAGTAGTCCAAAGCTACATCATTAAAGTACATAACCTCGTAGGAATCTCTATCCACAATAACGATAGGATTCTGTACAAGATTGAAGGTGTTAATGGTATCCTCTCTAAGTAAGGAAAGAGTTTTCTGGCTCTGCTTTGAACAAACTGCTTCTGCAATTATTTTGAATAATACCTTAAAAGTAGATAAGGTGTCGGTTGACCAACTACTATTGCCATCCATAGAGTAAAAACTTATGTAGCCGATGTTTTTGCCGTTTAGGACAATTTGGGATTGAATAAGTCGTTTTACGCCCATAGAAAGTGGATTCATGCTGGAGGAATTGAGTTTAATAAGTGATGTGTCAGAGGAGTAAACAATTCCGTCAGTATTCATGGCATCTAATTCCTCAAGGACTGCGGCAGGTGTGTGCTGACATAGAGCCCTGTCGTTAGGAATACCCTGACGACACCACTGATGAGTGCAATCAACGAAGCTCTTGTTAAAGCCATATTCCCAGATGCTTATCTTGTCAATATCATAGTATTCACCAATGGAAGCAAGGGCTTTTTCGATGGCACTATAGGTGTTAGTGCTTCCGAAAAGAGAGCTTAACAAATCGTTGACGAGTTTATCTTCTGTGGATTCAATATTCTTTGCTGCACCACGGTCATTTCGGTAGTTGCCACGTTCCATGTCCTCTTGGTAGCAGTAATAACAATTCTTGCCGTTTAGTTTTGCCTGATAAAGAGCAGTGTCCGCATTTTCGAGTAGTACGTTGTAAGGAATTTGCTCCTTGGTTGTAGCAATACCAATACTGAGAGTCACCTTGCAAGAGTCACCACCTGGGTATAACTCTCTAAGTCTGTTTGCAACCAAGTCTGCTTTTTCACAGGCAACCTGTGTGTCTAAAAGATTGCTGAAGTATACACAGAACTCATCACCACCAAGTCGACCGGCTAGGTCATATTCACCGGTAATAGCCTGTAGGGCATTGGCAATATCAATAATAACCTCATCACCCTTTAGATGGCCGTAGGTGTCGTTAATGTTCTTGAAATCATCTATATCAACTAACATTAGTACATTGTAGTTGTTTCCGTTAAGTTCTCTTAAGTGAGACTTGATTCGACTTTCCGTAGTGGCCTTGTTGAGGAGACCGGTCATAAGGTCGGTCTCTGCTTTGGTGAGAAGCTTTTGCTGTTCTACCTTTTGAGTGTGTATATTTCGGAGTAGTCCCACTACTCGGATAGGGTTTCCGTCCTCATCAAAGATAGTTGAGAAGGTGGAAAAATACCACTGGTAACCACCGTTTTTGGTATTGAGTTTAAACTCGGTGGAGTGGTACTGTGAACCCAGCCTTGCCAATTCAAAAAGCTCTTCTAAGGCGTCTTTTGTATCATAGGAAACCAAGGCCTCCTTAACCATATTGATGGAAGGATGCTCAATGATGGATGAACCCTCAAATATGTGGTTGAATTTTTCTGCAAAAGTAATAACATCCTCAGCAATATCGTACTCATATGGCAATTCCTCGGATATGTCAGAGATGATGAGGTATTTTTGTTCCTCTAACATAGCTTTCATCTCGGCAATCTTAAGGTTGGTAATATCAGACATAACTAAGTTGACAACAGGGAAACCTTCTGAAGTGTCTCCGGAACGAGCAAATATGGCATTTACCCATTTGATACTGTCATCAGCACATTTAATACGGAAATTTAGAATGATGGATTGAGAGTCCTCGGTGAGGTCTGCCAAAGCATCTATAACTATGGCTAAATCTTCCCCTAAAACTATAGGAAGGGTGCTTTTGCCGTATTGCTTTTTGTATTCGGAAGGGGTGTACCCGCACATATCATAGAAATAATTGTTTGCCCAGGTAAGGGTAAGGTTATTGTCTAAAAGATGCTTACTTACACCACTAGGAACAGTGTTTGCAAACATTTCAAGATCTGTCTTTGCCTTTGCAGTTTCGCTGGCAGCAGATTCAAGGTTGGTGATATCTGTAAAGACGCACTGAAGCACATCACGCCCGTCGTTTAAAGAAAAAGCCTGACCATTACATAAAACAGTGAGAACATTACCACTCTTGGTAACAATTCTGTGCTGTACACTTATTAGGTTTGATATACTAAGTTGATAGTTAATAGAGGCGATGGCCTCTGCGAAATCCTCTACATAGAGGAGATTATCAAGGGTGCATATCTTGCGGGATAACTCTCTTGGAGAATATCCGGTCATATTACATAGACCTTGATCAAAATCTAGAATATTGTATGGTGCATTTGTCTCAAGGACAAAGGTTGCAACATCATTTCCGTTAACAAAATTAGTAGATGCCAAGATGGTCACCCCCCTTACCTCATATAAGATAATTATAGTCTATGTAAGGATTTATATCAAGGAAAAACTCATAGAAATGGTTGCTTTACACAGGTGTTTAAAAATGGTACAATACAATGGATTATAGATTATTTTTATGGAATATTGATTATGAACAGATACACATTATATCAGGTACTAGCCAGCCTTTGTGTGGCGGCATTTATTGTTAGTGCAGCTTTGATTATATTATCTAAAAACAGAAGTATATATGTCAGGTGCTATGACAACTATATAGATACTTTAGAGGAACAAGGACAAGGGGACAATGTTTTATCTTCCTTTGAGGCACAGCTTAACTACGAACATATGGCGGAAGGATTTTCCACATTTTTCGGTGGTGATATAGAGTTTTCGGGATATCCTATATCCAAGAACAACGTGGAAAAACTTAACCAGCTTAAGTTTTATTACAGGCTGGCATGGATAGTAGTTGTTATTAGTTTTATAGGTGGTATCAAGTGCTTTTACGAGTTGTCAAAGAGGAGGTTGTACAAACCACTTTTATACGGAGGGTTGTTATCAGCTTTCTTTACGGTGATACAAGTTTTTGTGATTTTTATGTCCAAGGAAGGAACCTTGTTTGGGCTTAAAAATATGATACTGAAAGGTGATTACAACTTTTTTGCTGAGGGAGATATATTGATTGGTATGTTGCCACCGGACTTTGCCAGAATTTTACTGTTGGCATACATTTTGATAGTATTTATACTAATACTTGCTATGGTATTGGTTAGATGGTTTATACAATATTGTGGGCGACCACATAGATTCTAATAATATACGGAGGTCGGGGATGAAAAAAAGATTAGAAAACTGGGTCAACTGGGTTTTGTATGATGAACTCATAAAGGGGCAGATAAATGCACCTAAACATTTGCTTGGAGTTCATGATTATGGTGAAGGACAGGTTATAACTGCATACAAACCACATTCAAAATCAGTGGCTGTTGCCTCAACAACAGGCAAAAATCCTATTCCTATGGAAGCCTTAGGAGAGGGCTTTTACGGAATATTCTTTGAAAAGAAAAAGTTCAAAGGAAATAAGTATCGTTTCGTGACTGAGTATCATGATGGCAGCACAGTGACTTCGGCTGACTGTTATGCCTTTGATTCAATTATAACAGATTATGATGTTTATCTATTTGCGGAAGGTAAAAATTATGACATATATGAAAAATTGGGTGCCCACCCTATGACTATTGACGGTGTGAAGGGTACATATTTTGCAGTTTGGGCCCCAAATGCAAGAAGAGTCAGCGTTGTGGGAGATTTCAATATGTGGGACGGAGCCCTAAACCCAATGCAGATTCATCCAGCATCAGGTATATATGAACTCTTCATCCCTGACGTTATGCCGGGAGCAGTATATAAGTTCCAGATACTTACCCGTACAGGAGATATTTTATTTAAGGCTGATCCATATGGCAATCAGGCACAGGTTAGACCTGATAATGCTAACGTGGTGGCAGACCTTAGAAACTACAAATGGAAAGATACAGAATGGATAACAAATAGGAACAAGTACTCCAGAGTTGACAGACTGAAACAACCTATGTCCATTTATGAGGTCCATTTGGGATCTTGGAAAAAGGAGATTGAGGATTCAGACTTCGGTTTCTATAATTACAGAGAGATGGCAAAGCAGTTAGGTGCTTACGTTAAGGATATGGGGTATACTCATATTGAGATTATGGGTGTTGCAGAGTATCCATTTGATGGTTCATGGGGATATCAGGTAACCAATTACTACGCTCCAACCAGCAGATATGGTACCCCAGAAGATTTTATGTACTTTGTGGATTATATGCATTCAATTAATATAGGTGTTATTCTTGACTGGGTTCCTGCCCATTTCCCAAGAGATGCCCATGGTCTTGGAAGATTTGATGGTATGCCACTTTATGAGCATGCGGATTCCAGAAGAGGAGAACACCCTGACTGGGGAACATATATATTTGATTATGGTAGAACAGAGGTTGCAAACTTCCTTACTGCAAATGCATTATTCTGGGTAGAGAAGTTCCATATAGATGCTCTTCGAGTTGATGCGGTGGCATCTATGCTTTACTTAGATTATGGTAAGCAGGATGGGCAGTGGTTACCAAATAAGGATGGTGGAAATGAGAATTACGATGCTATAGCACTTTTACAGAATATTAACAGTGTTATGGAGGAGCGTAATCCGGGAGCATATCTTATCGCAGAAGAATCAACAGCCTGGGCAGGAGTTACTGCACCAGCTGCATTTAAGGGACTTGGTTTCCTCTTTAAATGGAATATGGGTTGGATGAATGACTTCTTAGAGTATATGAAGCTGGATCCATACTTCAGATCATTTAACCACAACAGATTGACATTTAGTTTGACATATACATACTCAGAAAACTACATACTGGTTATATCTCATGATGAGGTTGTACATCTTAAGTGTTCAATGCTCAACAAGATGCCAGGCTTTGAGGTGGACAAGTTTGCAAACCTTAGAGCGGCTTATGGTTTTATGTATGGACATCCTGGAAAGAAGCTTCTTTTCATGGGTCAGGAATTTGCTCAGCTTAGGGAGTGGAGTGAGGCAAGAAGTTTGGACTGGTTTTTACTTGACCAGCCACTTCACAGCAAGATGCAAAACTTTGTAAAAGCACTTAACAATATCTATACTACCTATGATGCAATGTACTACAATGACAACGAACCAGTAGGATTTGAATGGATTAAGTGTGATGATGCTGAGGATGGTATTGTAGCATTTATTAGAAGGGGTAAGACATCAAAGGAGCAACTTATGTTTGTATGCAACTTTGTTCCGGTTGAGAGAACAACTCATATGGTTGGTGCACCTTGTCTTACTAAGTACGAAGAGATACTTAACTCCGATGCAGAGGAGTTTGGTGGACAAGGCAGAGTAAATGGAGTTGTGCAGGCGATTAATCAGCGTTGCGACCGTATGGACTACTCAGTGAGTCTCACTATTCCACCACTTTCAGTAATGGTATTTAAGTACGATTACGTAGATAAAAAATAGATTGATGTAAATATATACATCACAACAAGAAATATACAGCATATGGGGTTTTTTGTGGAGCAGTGACACACAAAAAGCCCCATATGGTTTGTAGGATGGGTTGGAAATAATATGAAAGACAAAAAACTATTCAAGGTAGCAGGAAGAATACTCATATTTATCCTTGCCTTCATAATAGTGACAGTGGTATTTTTTGTAGGTACAAATATATACGTAAAAAAGACTGTAGCTGATAACATAATAACAGTAAAGGAGGCGAAGGAGCTGGAAGATGTTGATTGCATCTTGGTTCTTGGGGCATCTGTTACAAACGGGGATACACCTAGTCCTATGCTTGAGGATAGACTTAAAAGAGGTGTAGAGCTTTACTATGAAGGTTGTGCTCCGAAGCTTCTTATGAGTGGCGACCATGGTGGTGTCTATTATGACGAAGTTAATGTTATGAAAAATTATGCAAAAGATCAGGGGGTGGCATCCTCGGATATATTTATGGATCACGCGGGTTTTTCTACTTATGAGAGTTTTTTAAGGGCAAAGGAAATATTCGGAGCTGACAAGATTATAGTGGTTACACAGGAGTATCATTTGCACAGGGCTGTATATATTGGTATGAAGCTTGGTATAGAGGTATATGGAGTGGCAGCAGAGGATATAAACTATAGTGGGCAAACAGGCAGAGACATTAGAGAGTTCTTGGCAATAGGAAAAGACTTTCTCGTGACTATATTTAAACCGGATGCTTCTGTTATGGGTGGAAAGATTGACCTTACAGGGAACGGTGACGTGACCAACGATAAGGACTAAATCCTTGAAAAACCTATATTTGACAATGGAAAAAACCTAATGTATAATTGTGGAAACTATGTCCACTTACAGTGGGCAAATATTTTGTGTTAAGAAAGGGCAAACAAAATGGCAGAGAAGAAAAACATTTTGACCTACGAAGGTCTTAAAAAATTGGAAGATGAGTTACAGGAATTAAAAGTAAACAAACGTCAGGAAGTTGCTCAGAAGATAAAAGAAGCTAGAGAGCAGGGAGACTTATCTGAGAACGCTGAGTACGATGCAGCCAAGGATGAGCAGCGTGATATAGAGGCAAGAATCGAAGAAATCGAGAAGATTCTCAAGAACGCAGAGGTTATCGACGAGGACGAATTTGATAAGGATACTATCAACTTTGGTTCAGAGGTTGTTTTATACGACGCTGATATGAAGGAAGAAGTAACATACAAGATTGTAGGTTCAACTGAGGCAGACATCTTAAAGGGCAAAATTTCAAACGAGTCACCTTTAGGCGAAAAGCTTATGAAGAAGAAGGTTGGAGATGTTGTTATGGTAGACGCTCCAGATGGAACATTTGAGTACAAGGTTCTCGAGATAAAGAGAAGCTAATAATAAGGCAGAAAGAGAGATATAACAGTGGCTGACAATAATAATAACAATCATAACAAGCAGCAGGATGTTAATCAGCTTATAAAGGTTAGAAGAGAAAAGCTGCAGAATTTACAGGATGCAGGCAAGGATCCATTCGAGATTACAAAGTATGATCAGACTCATCACACAGATGAGGTGAGAGATTTGTATGACGCTCACGAGGCTAAACTTTTGGCCGGAAGAGTTGCACCTTCCACAGAGGGTATGTCTGAGGAGGAGGCAAAGGATATTCTCAATGCAGATTACAATGAGCGAAGAAGCATTATGGACGCAGACCCTATCAAGGTATCAATTGCCGGACGTATGATGTTCAAGCGTGTTATGGGCAAGGCTTCGTTTTGCAATATTCAGGATATCAAAGGTAAGATTCAGGTTTACGTAGCGAGAGATGCAGTTGGTGAAGAAGTATATGCTGATTTCAAGAAGTCAGATATCGGTGATATCTATGGTATCAAGGGATATATATTTAGAACTAAGACAGGTGAGATATCCATTCATGCAGAGGAATTGACACTTCTTTCAAAGAGCTTACAGATTCTTCCAGAGAAGTTCCACGGCTTAACAGATACAGATACACGTTATCGTCAGAGATATGTGGATCTTATTATGAATGAAGAAAGCAAGAAAACATTTATCAATCGTTCTAAGATTATAGCTGCTATTAGAAAGTACCTTGCGGGAGAGAACTTCCTTGAGGTAGAGACACCTATGCTTGTTTCAAATGCAGGTGGTGCAGCAGCAAGACCTTTCGAGACACATTTCAACGCTTTAGGTGAGGATTTCAAGCTTCGTATATCACTTGAGCTTTACCTTAAGAGACTTATCGTAGGTGGTCTTGAGAGAGTATATGAGATTGGTAGAGTATTCCGTAACGAGGGACTTGACACAAGACATAACCCAGAGTTTACTC
The DNA here is from genome assembly GCA_015057515.1 of Lachnospiraceae bacterium. Classification (GTDB taxonomy): domain Bacteria; phylum Bacillota; class Clostridia; order Lachnospirales; family Lachnospiraceae; genus Coprococcus_C. Next base: position 539 of record SVED01000007.1, on the reverse strand, counting down.
TTATGGAGCTTTATCAGGCATATACAGATTACAATGGAATGATGGACCTTACTGAGAATATGTTTAGATATGTTGCCCAGGAGGTTCTTGGTACTACAACTATTACTTACAATGGCATAGAGATGGATCTCGGTAAGCCTTTTGCAAGAATTACTATGACAGAGGCAGTTAAGCAGTACGCAGGAGTTGACTTCGATGAGATTAAGACTCTTGAAGAGGCACGTGCCATCGCAAAGGAAAAGCATGTAGAGTTTGAAGATAGACACAAGAAGGGTGACATCCTTAATCTCTTCTTCGAGGAGTTTGTAGAGGAGCACCTTATTCAGCCTACATTTGTTATGGATCACCCAATTGAGATTTCTCCACTTACTAAGAAGAAACCAGATGATCCAAATAAGGTTGAGCGTTTCGAACTCTTTATGAATGGCTGGGAGATGTGTAACGCATACTCAGAGCTTAACGACCCAATCGACCAAAGAGAACGTTTCAAGGCTCAGGAGGAGCAGCTTGCTCAGGGTGACGAGGAAGCTAACACAACA
>SVED01000078.1 GCA_015057515.1 Lachnospiraceae bacterium | reverse complement strand
ACCACAATATTTTTAGGAGGTACGCTATAATGGCGAAGAAAGTAGAAGGATACATTAAATTACAGATACCTGCAGGTAAGGCAACTCCTGCACCACCTGTTGGTCCTGCACTTGGACAGCACGGTGTAAACATTGTACAGTTCACAAAGGAATTTAACGCAAGAACTGCTGATCAGGGAGATATGATTATCCCAGTTGTTATCACAGTTTATGCAGATAAGAGCTTTAGCTTTATTACTAAGACTCCTCCAGCAGCTGTTTTACTTAAGAAGGCGTGCGGCCTTAAGTCAGGCTCAGGAGTACCTAATAAGACTAAGGTAGCAAAGATCTCAAAGGCTAAGATTCAGGAAATTGCTGAGCTTAAGATGCCAGATTTAAATGCAGCTTCATTAGAGGCAGCTATGAGCATGATCGCTGGTACAGCTCGTTCAATGGGAATCACTGTTGAGGATTAATATTAACATTGAATAAGATGAATAGATAGTGGGAGGGTCGCTCCCGATAATACCACAGGAGGTTTTTTATAATGAAAAAAGGTAAAAGATATTCAGAAGCTGCAAAGCTTATTGAAAAGACTAATTTATATGACTTAGAAGAGGCTGTTACTTTAGTAAAAAAATCAGCTAGCGCAAAGTTCGATGAGACAATTGAGGCTCATTTAAGACTTGGTGTTGATGGCCGTCACGCAGATCAGCAGGTTCGTGGTGCAGTAGTTCTTCCTCACGGAACTGGTAAGGCTGTAAAGGTTTTAGTATTCGCAAAGGGAGATAAGGTTGATGAGGCTTTAGCTGCTGGTGCTGATTACGCAGGCGGAGACGAGTTAGTTCCAAAGATTCAGAACGATGGTTGGTTAGATTTCGACGTAGTTGTTGCTACACCTGATATGATGGGTGTTGTTGGTCGTTTAGGACGTGTTCTCGGACCAAAGGGCTTAATGCCAAACCCTAAGGCTGGTACAGTAACAATGGACGTTACAAAGGCTGTTAATGATATTAAGGCTGGTAAGATTGAGTACAGACTTGATAAGTCAAACATTATCCATGTGCCAATTGGAAAAGCTTCTTTTTCAGAGGAGCAGTTAACAGACAACTTCCAGACATTAATAGAGGCTATTATCAAGGCTAAGCCTTCAGCAGCTAAGGGTCAGTATCTTAAGAGCGTAGTTATCGCTTCAACAATGGGTCCTGGCGTAAAGCTTAACACTGCTAAGTACTAATTAGACTTGATTATTGCTATGAAAACCTGTCACAGTTATGTGGCAGGTTTTTTTGTTGAAGAAACAGATATTTAATAGTATAATTATAAGGTAAGAGTGTAGTGGTTTAAGGTACGCTTTTCAATATTATTTAGGTGAAAAGGGGGAACGTGTATGAGAAAGACAAAGAAAGTTTTGTTGTCTTGTTTTTTAGCATTACTTATGGCTTTTGTGATGGTGCCATATGTGGCTTCAGCAGAGGAAACTACAGGCACAACCTATGAGGTAACGGACGAGGCAAGCCTGTTGCAAGCTTTATATGACGCTTCTGATGGAGATACTATTAATATTGGTTCAGATGAAGTTTATGCAAGTATCACTATTGATAATCCAATTAATATTAAAAAGGATTTAACTATTAATTTTGTTAGTGGTCAAATAGACTACTATCCTGTTGCAGAATTTCCAGGGGATGTGATTATCTTAGCGGAGGCAGTGGTTACAATTTCAGATTGTGACGTTACGATTACTGGCAATGGTGGATTTATGACAGCATATAATGAGGTTTATGCATTTAAGTTACAAGATGTAAATGCAAATGCAAGCCTTACTATTGACAGTCCCCAGTTTATAGATGATGGATTTCTCATAGTAGATGATTCATCAAATGACTTTACAACTACTCTTACTATAGAAAATGGCTCATATTCAATTCCTACAGAAAGAACTACAGCTTTTACATTTTCTGATGGTACAGAGGTTGTGGAGACAGGAAGCTTAGTGGTATATGGTGGTAGCTTCCAGGAAGATATAACAGCATATCTTGGAGAGAATACAACTGTTATAGACAATGGTGAGGGATACCAAACTAGATATGAAGTTCGTTCTACGATTATGAGCCCTGAGTTTGCGTCTATGCTTACTGATGGTAAGTTAGTTGTATCATCTGTAGTTCCTGAAGCGGAAGATATGGATGGTTATGCATATGTTATGGGTCAGCTTTGCTCTTATGAGACACCTGAGGTAGAGTATTACCCACAATATATTAGTGATGGAGTATGGGATATTGGTGCATGGGATAGCGAGACAGGTGATTTGCTTGAGATGCATAGAGTAGAGGTTGTGTTTGAGGCTGATATTGATGAGGAGGCTTTAGCTATTGCTCAAGATATTGCCGACAATATACCATACAAAGAATTTGTCAATGAGTGGGAAGATGAATTTGGCGAGATTCACACAGAAACATGGAGAATGTCTCCTTTTAGAATTACAGATATGGAAGTTGTTAATATGTGGGCCAACGGATATGATATCAATGATCCGGTGAAACACAGACATACAGCAAACTATTCTGGCGAGTTAAAAGAATATTTAGGCAATGCCAACGTGGATTTTAGAGTAACTATGATTGGTGCAGGTGCGGATTCGGATTTGTATTTGGAAGCCAATGGAGATGCAGTTGTACTTGTAAATGGTGTTATGTATGCTGCTGCACCATATTCAGTTAGCGGTGTTGTTGAGCATATTATATATGTACCTGACGGAACTGATACAGATAAAGATGCTCTTATTGCTGCTGCACAGAAGAGAATTAATGAGTATCTCGGAAGTGATACAAAGGTAGTTGTTAGTTATGGTGGAGCATTTAATACATTGTCTGATGAGTGGTACGATGATCAAGAAATTTATCGACAGGATATGTTGGATGGTTTGGGTTTAGATGTGACACCTGAACACTATTTCATTGCCACCGCTGGTGATATGCAGTACAAATTCCTTATCGTCCCAGATAGTAGCAAGATGATTACACCTACATACAAGACAGTGGATGCTACATCAAACGTTACTATTACTTCAGATGCTGCTGGTATTCCTCTAGACGCAAGTATGAGAGCTAATCAGCTTACAAGTGGAGATACATATGATGAGATAATTAAAACATTAGGTGTTGACGAAAATGTAACCTTTGATTTGTCCATATATTCATGTTCAAAGTTAGAGTATATATCATCTTTGACTGATAGTATGTTCCAGGTATCTATTCCTATACCAGATAATCTTAAGGACAAGAAGCTTGTGGCTTACTATGTAGATGAGGAAGGCGAGGTTATTCGATATCCAGCGGAGCCAATTGATGATTGTGCAGTATTTGAGACTAACCACTTTAGTATATACACTATAGCTGAAGGGGAAGCAGCAGAAGAAGGCCTTACTGTGCTTGATGACGGTAGTATTGTATATTATGAAGAGGGTGAGTTAGTTAAGGCTCAGTGGAAGAAGGTTGACGAAGAGTGGTATTACTTCGGTGAAGATGGAGTTGCTCTAGTTGGCTGGCAGCAGATAGGCGGTACTTGGTATTATTTCTACGAGGATGCTACAATGGCAGCTGGAGAATGGATAGATGGTTGTTACTTAGATAACTCTGGTGCTTGGATTCAACCAGGTTGGAAGAAGACTGGCAACAAATGGTGGTATTGTAATGCAGATGGAAGCTACCCAGTAAGTCAGTGGATGCAAAATGGAAATAAATGGTACTACTTTGACAGTGAAGGTTGGATGACAACAGGCTGGCAGCTGGTAGGTGGCAAGTGGTACTACATGGACAGCAATGGTCAAATGACAACAGGCTGGCAGCTGGTAGGTGGCAAATGGTACTACATGAAAAATACCGGTGAGATGGCAACAGGCTGGCAGTTGGTTGGTGGTACGTGGTACTATATGGATAGCAATGGTCAAATGACAACAGGCTGGCAGCTGGTAGGTGGCAAATGGTACTATATGAAAAATACCGGTGAGATGGCAACAGGCTGGCAGTTGGTTTCTGGCAAGTGGTACTATATGAACAAAGATGGTGTGATGTTGAGCAATACAACAGTAGATGGATATAAGCTTGATAAGAACGGTGTTTGGGTTCAGTAGTTTATAAAAAACTGGGAGAACTTCTTCGTAAGAAGGGGTTCTCCTTTTGGATTATTTTTATTGTTTAAAAATAATTAGTTATACGTTTATATACCTTGATTTTCCTAGTGAAAGATAGTACAATATATTGGAACGAAATTTTATTCAGGGGGTACTTAAAATGGACAAAAGTCAGATGACAAAAAAACTTGAAGAAGTTATTTCTGAAGTAATGCCTAACATTGAAAATATCAATATGACTACGGCTATTGTAGATGGATATGGTGTTAATTCAGTATCTTTAATTAGCATAATCGTTGCTGCAGAGAACAAGTTTGATGTAGAGTTTACAGATTATGAGCTTGCTCTTTCAGAGTACGATACATTTGGGGATCTTCTTGCTACAATAGAAGAGAAGTTAGCATAATATTTGTATTGGAGGATATGAAAATGGCAGATAAGAAAAAGTTACCTTTGGCAAAACCACTAATCACTTCATGGCAGTGGCATGCAACACTGTTCTCAATTCTTTCAGATGATGAGAACGCAAAAAAGTGGATTTATAGTAACTATATTCAGTTACGTTGTTATGATATAGAGGAAAGATGGACAGGCGATACTATTCTTCTAACAGATATGATGCCTGGAAGTAGTTCTCTTAAGCAGTGTCCGTACCTTATGTTCTCAATGATGACTCAGGCACAGATTGAGAGTTACTGTGGAAATGTAATCGACTTTATTATTAAGACTATTGATCTTGGTGGATATGTATATGGTGTATTTGACGAGGCAAAAATTCTTTGTAATGCAGAAGTAGACTATAAGTTCCCTCATGAGCTTTTCATTTATGGTTATAACAGAGATAAAGAAGAATTTTACGTTGGTGATTTTACTTTCACAGACAAATATTCACACAATACTGTATCTTTCTCAGATGTAGAGAGAGGTTATGATGTTATCACAGAGCAGGATGACCATATCTTCAAAGATGATTATAAGGGTGGTAGAGGTCTTTATGTTATTATGAAGAACACAGATGTACCTTTGTATGATCTTGATATTGAGCTTGTTAAGGAGAATCTTAAGGAGTACCTTAACTCTATAGATTCAAAGAATCATTTCAGAATGATGAGAAACAGATTCAATGACACAACATTTGGTATTAAGGTATATGACAGAGCTTTGGCACAGATAGAGAAGCAGCTTCACAAGGATGAGCCAGACTTTGATATAAGAACTTTACATATTATGTATGATCATAAGGTTCTTATGTATGAGCGTATTAAGTATCTTATGAATAATGGATTCCTTAAATACAACCAGCAGACTCTTGATGAGTATGTAACAGTTGTTAACAACATGCTTGCCGCTAGAAACCTTCTTCTTAAGATTTCTATTACAGGCAATATTGAGGTATCAACTAGATTTAAGACATATCTTGATGCTGCTAAGGAAAAAGAGATTGGTATTCTCTTCAAAGTACTTGCAGAATTAGAAGAAAACTAAGATTAAGAGGCTGTAGTTACTATGTGACTACAGCCTTATATTTAAGTAATAGATATTATGAAGGGATGAGTAATGCTGTGGGCAAAGTAAATATAATGGCGAAAGCAATAGACTATTCTTATTATAAGAATAATTATGAAAAATTGCTTCAAGAAGTATTTCCTCATCGAAGGGAAAGAGTAAAAAAATTTAAAAATTTACAAGCCGCATATGTATCCCTGGCCACAGGACTTATTCTACAGGAAGTTGTTAAAAAGGAGCTTTTTATTGAACCATCACATATACATATAGTGGAAGGTGTTAATGGTAAGCCGGGGTTGCAGGAGTGTCCGGGATTTCATTTTAATTTATCTCACTCAGATAACGTGGTTGTAATTGCTTATGGTAATTGTCCGGTGGGTATAGATATAGAGCATATTGAACCGAGAAATATGAGGGTGGGAGAAAGATGTTTTGCCAAGAATGAATACGACTATGTCCTCAATGGCCATAATAGTCAAATGGATGAGGATATGGATTCTAGATTTTGTCATGTTTGGACTATGAAAGAAGCGTATGTCAAATATACAGGCACAGGCATATCTATACCCCTGAACTCTTTTTCTATTGATATTCCTAAACAGAAAGTATTAGGAGAAAGGGTAGAACTTTTTACAGAAAAAAGAGGAGAATATATTATTACACTTTGTACAGATGAAGATAGTGAAGTTTTTTGGGATTTGGATTTTTAATCCCTTGACAAAGCTACTCATATATTGTACAATTACCACTGTTGCGAAGGTAATTTGCCTAGCAGTATGCGGCAGTAGCTCAGCTGGATAGAGCACTTGGCTACGGACCAAGGTGTCGGGAGTTCGAATCTTCTCTGCCGCATTTTAAAAGACTCAGGTTATCCTGAGTCTTTTTTATTATGCTTGCTCAGTGATGCCATTCCCACATCGCAAGCGCAAATTCGCTTGACTCGTCATACACAAAAAAAGCAACCTTTTAAGGTTGCTTTAGCTGGGCTACAAGGATTCGAACCTTGAAATGCTGGAGTCAGAGTCCAGTGCCTTACCATTTGGCGATAGCCCATCACAAGGACTTATTATATATGATGGTTTGAGAAAAATCAAGAACTTTTTTAAAAAAATGTAATAAAAATTAAATGTTTGACAAAACCTAAGAAATGCTATAGAATTTCACGTGTTATATACATTTATGGAGGAAAGAAAATGAGTAACGTAATTTACGTTGTCCCATGGGCGATATGTGATACGGATAGTATATATATTAAGAAAGTTAGCAGTGATATTGCACCTAAGCCAGAGGTTGGTTTAGAGATAGAAGATTGGTGCATTAGAAATGTTATACCAAACCCAGATAAGCGCAGTAAAGATGTATATGCCATAATAGATGTGTATAACGGCTACAAAGAGAAACTGAATGAGAAGGGTATGTCAGTATTCTCACTTAGCAATTCTGCGGACAAGCTTCAGGAATATGGCTATATTAAGGCTACAGATGCTGAGACTGAGTATATTAGGCAGCGAGTATTGAAGTTAGATAAACCGGCTAAGAAGAAAAAGTAATATAAGGCTGTGACGGCTTCAAAGAGGGCTATCACAGCCTTTGTGTGTTTCGATGGAAACAAGACGGGAGGACGGATAATATGGAAATAGGAAAATGGAATACCCTAAAGGTTATAAGATCAAAGGAATTCGGTGTGTATGTGGGTGAAGATAATGCTCCAAATGCGGAGACAGTCCTTTTGCCTAGAAAGTATGTGCCGGAGGATGTGAAGGCAGGGGCAACTATAGATGTGTTTTTGTATAAGGATTCACAGGATAGACCTATTGCCACAACTTTGACACCATATATTACTATGGGCGAAATAAAGAAACTTAGGGTGAAAAATATTACATCCATAGGCGCATTTATGGATTGGGGATTGGAAAAAGATATATTACTACCTTTCAAGGAACAGACTTGTCAGGTGAAGGAAGGGCATGAGTACCTGGTTCGTATGTATAAGGATAAGTCGGGTAGATTGTGTGTGTCCATGAAGCTGTATAACTATCTTAAGCCTATAGAAGGCTATACCAGTGGCAAAAGCTTTACAGGTACAGTTTACGAATATAAAAAAGGACTTGGTGCTTTTGTGGCAGTGGATGATATGTATTCAGGACTTATTCACGAAAATGAACTTTATAACAAGGTTCATATAGGAGAAGTGGTTTCTGGACGAGTTGTGAACATTCGTGAGGATGGAAAAGCGGATTTGGCACTGAGAGAACCAGCTCATATCCAGATAAATGAAGATAGCATAATGGTGTATGATATTATAAAGAGTTATCGTGGCATGATGACCTTTGGCGATAAAACAGATAAGGAAATTATCAGACGTGAGTTTGGCCTTAGTAAAAATGCTTTCAAACGAGCTGTAGGCAAGCTGCTTAAGGATGGAAAGATAAAGCTTACGGCTGGTGGTAATATTGAGATTATAGAGTAAATATTTAGCCCTAGGGCTGTTAGGAGGATATGCAATGAAGACAATTATTTCTACACCGAAGGCTCCGGCTGCCATTGGCCCATATTCACAGGCTATTGCAGTAGGGGATATGATTTATACATCAGGTATGATACCTATCATTCCTGAGACAGGAGTCCTTGAGACAGGGGATATAAAAGCTCAGGCGAGACAGGCAATTAAAAACTTAATTACCCTTTTAGAGGAAGCGGGGTCAAATGCTTCTTTGGTTATTAAAACTACAGTATTTATAAAAAATATGGAAGACTTTGCGGCTATCAATGAGGTCTATGCAGAGTTTTTTACAGAGAATTACCCAGCACGTTCATGTGTGGAGGTTGCCAGACTTCCTAAGGATGTGTTAATTGAGATAGAGGCGGTTGCCTTAAAGGCTTAATTATGAAGAGTAAGTTATTTATACTAATTCTTATCGTGTACACTATACACAATATAGTTACATTTATATGTTACGGCTTAGATAAGCGGTATGCAAAAAAAGATAAAACAAGAATACCGGAGAAAACATTGATGGGATATGCTTTTTTCTTTGGTGGCCCGGGTGCATTTCTTGGAATGCAGATTTTTAGACATAAGACAAAACATTTACAGTTCCAGATATTTGTGCCGGTTTTTATGATATTGCAGATTGTTATGTGGGTTGTAGCAGCAATTATAATACTGTAGATGAATAAAGGGTTACACATTTTTTTCTTGCATAATTATATTTGGGTGGTAAAATAAAGTTATGTGAATTTTACTGGGAAAGGAGTTTTTGATATGAGTAAGAACATAGATTGGTCAAATCTAGGATTTGGCTATATTGAAACAGAGAAAAGATTTGTATCTAACTATAAGGATGGAGCATGGGATGATGGTGCTATAACTACTGATTCTATGGTTACAATCAGTGAGTGTGCAGGCGTTCTTCAGTATGCTCAGACTTGTTTTGAAGGCCTTAAGGCATATACTACAGAGGATGGACATATTGTTTGCTTCCGCCCTGATTTAAATGCAAAGAGAATGGTAGACTCATGTGAGAGACTTGAGATGCCTACATATCCAGAGGATAAGTTTGTTGAGGCAGTAGTTAAGGTAGTAGAAGAAAATCTTGATTATGTACCACCATACGGTTCAGGTGCAACATTATACATTAGACCATATATGTTTGGTAGTAATCCAGTTATCGGTGTTAAGCCAGCTGATGAGTATCAGTTCCGTATTTTTGTTACACCAGTAGGCCCTTATTTCAAGGGTGGTGCAAAGCCAATAACTATAAGAGTATCTGATTTTGATAGAGCGGCTCCAAATGGTTCAGGTCACATTAAGGCTGGACTTAACTATGCTATGAGCTTACATGCTATTGTAGATGCTCACAAGCAGGGCTACGCTGAGAACTTATACCTTGATCCTGCAACTAGAACTAAGGTTGAGGAGACTGGTGGAGCTAATTTCATCTTCATCACTAAG
>SVED01000006.1 GCA_015057515.1 Lachnospiraceae bacterium | reverse complement strand
TGTCATTTCCTCTTGAACAGGGCATAAGCAACATATGGAATGCCAGTATCGAAGAGGATTTAGATGGATTTTATGTTGTTAAGAATTCAGGTTGGAATCAGGATATTGCAGCAGGGGGAAGTGTGTCCTTTGGAATGACTGTATATGAGGCGTTTACAGAGTTTCCTGAATATTATACAATGCTAGGTAATAAGGTTGAGGTTGGAACAGAAAGCTATTCTGTATTGTATGAGATAACTGAGGATTGGGGAGAAGGTTACAAGGCACAGATAACCATTACCAATAATATGGTTACTTCATTAGAAGATTGGCGACTGTCGTTTTCATATGGTGATAATAAAATAACACAGATATGGGATGCAAAAATAATTGCCAATATTGATGGACATATGGAAATAGGCTGTGAAAACTATAATCAGAATATTCCGGCGGGTGGAAGTGTAACGTTTGGTTTTTTAGTGGAATCGGGATGTTCGGCAACAGATATAACAGGGGTATCACTTTGTGAATATAAAGTAAGGGATGAAGGAGAAATATCTCTTATAGGAATTGAGTATGATGAAACTGATGAGTTAGGACTATTTTTTTCTTCAGAAGAGGAATTTGCATATTACAAAGTATACGAATCCGTTGACGGTGGGGCATCTGAGCTTGTTGGCGAAACTGATGAAGAAACATATACCATGTCATTGTCAGGTGATTATACAAAAAAACAGATATATGTTATGGGTTATAAAGAGGATGGTTCAAGTGCGAAATCAAACTCAATATATGTGGAATACATAGATGGCTGTTTTGTAGTGGTGTTGCCTGATGCAGATGGAGATGGACTTGAAGATGTATTTGAATATATTTATGGTTCAGACATACATAAGGTTGATAGCGATGGTGATACATTAGATGATTATTATGAGGTTGTAGTTTCAGGAACAGATCCTACTATGAAGGATTCTGATGAGGATGGTATAAGTGACCCTGATGAAGATATGGATGAGGATGGTTTGACTGTAAGAGAAGAGCAGGAGTATGGAACCAACCCATTAGAGGAAGATATAGATGAAGATTATCTGTTGGATGGTGAAGAAGTGTATACATATTTCACAGATCCGTATATAGCAGATACAGATCAGGATGGATTGGTAGATGGAGATGAGATTGTTCTTGGTACAGAGCCACTTAATCCGGACACGGATAAAGATGGAATATTGGATGGAGACGAGAAATTTGAGCAGACATATATTCATGTGGTAGAAAGTGACTGTGCAATCAAGGAAGTAAGAGTTACCATGAATGCAACAGGAAACATAAACAACACTACAACTGTGGAAAGCGTAATGAATAGAGATGTTATGTGTACAGAGGTGGTGGGTCTTATTGGTGAGCCTTTCAACATAGAAACAACATCTGAATTTGAAAAGGCTACCATTACGTATGTTGTGGATAAAGAAAAATTAGGTGATACAGAGTTTACAGATTTGATGTTTCTTTGGTATGATGAGGACAATCACAGATTTGTTGAACTTGAAACCATATATGATGAAGAAAATGCATCTGTTAGTATTGAAACTACGCATTTTAGTAGATATATGATAGTAAATAGATATGACTGGTTTGAAGCTTGGGCAAAGGAATTCAATTATAATCCGGCATTAAATGTTTCGGGACCAGCACTGTATGATTACAATACGGTTCTTGCAATTGACCAGTCTAGCAGTATGAAGTCAGTTGATAAGATTACAACATTGAATGTGAACAATCCATATGATGCCTTATATCCTAGAACCTGTGGCAGGATTCAAGCCGCAACCAACTTTATAAAGACTATGACCAATACAAACGAAGCCGCAATAGTATTTTTCAACACTAGTGCCAAGACTGTGTGTGGAATGACGAATGATAAAACCGCACTAAGACAGGCATTGCAGGGCTTAAAGGATACAGGGGTTACCAGTTTTGATAGTGCCCTCGAAGAATCTATGAAAAACTTTACAGTTTTTGAAACTGAGAATGTTACAGTTAGAAACAGAATTATTCTTATGACAGATGGTAATTCAACTATATCAGATGAAACCTATGAGATGTTGATAGAGAAGAAAGTTAAAGTATATACAGTTGGCTTTGGCTCCAATTCTGATGATAAATTATTAGAGGAAATAGCTACAAATACTGGAGGAGAATTTTTCAAAGCGTATACAGCGGACGAGCTGGTAGATATATACCAGTCTATAGGTATATCAGATGATTTTGATACCAAAGACACAGACGGAGATGGTTTATACGATGCCATAGAGGCAGCTGGAATAAGACTTGAAAATGGTAGTGTCATATATACAGACCCTACTCTGGCTGACACTGATGGAGATGGCTTGCTTGATGGTGAGGAGATAGATACAGATGTTCAGATAAAAACCGTTGCTTCTTTTCCAGCATCAGTTCCTATAGAATATGTTAAAATAAATGATGGAAGACAATATTTCTACATAATGTATTCTGATCCATCTAAGTATGATACCGATGAAGATAGCTTTGCGGATGATAATGACATATCGCCATTTGATAGTTATAATAATGGTAAGATTATGCCTGAGCTGACTAAAGCACGATTGGATAACTTAGATAGTGCTTATGTAGAGGTTAGTAATTCTAATGAATTGTTTTTCGATGACAGCGATTTGCAAAGTACGAGAGAAAAAATCATATATCTACAAAAAAGTTTAGAATATTTAGGATATTTAGATATGGGAGGAGCTCCGTATGGAAAGCTTGGGGGCTTGACAATTTCTGCAATTATGTTGTACCAGGTTAATCATGGACTTTATGTTGAGGATATGATTTCAACTAAAGGAATAGATAAAAATACATATTATTCAATATTGAAATCGGCAGTTAATAGTGGTTATGATTTAGTATATGACGAGGAAAAGAAGATGAATGCAAATGTATCTTATTGGTATAATCCTAAGTCTGTAATGCCACAAGAGAATTCAATGGTTTCAGTTGTGGAGAGTGAACGGTCTAATGAAAGAGAGCGTATATACACTTTTGATATGACCATACCATTAGAAGGATTTATGAGATATGGTGCGCAGGAGTTTCATTTCCATTATTATAATTGTAATTATTCCCATTCATATATAGATAGTATGGCATATGAAACACTGACATATGATAATTCTAATCGTGAGTGCTTGCATCAAAATGGTGGGGACTATATTTTTTTAATAAATAGAGTTAGTAATGGTGAAGAATACGATGTAAAAGTAAGGGATTCATGGTACAGTTTAGCTGAATTAGTAAATGCTCAAGTGTTATATTATCATAACTCATTTCCATTAGTATTTAGAGGACAAGAAATTAATGCTGAGATTTTTGGAAATATGCTATATGGTTATATCTGTCATGCTGGAGGATTTTCGTATTCAGAAACAAAATTTGGTGGCAGTGTTTATTCCAAAATTACAACAGATGAGTATGATAATGCTGAGGATACTGAATCAATTAAATTAGGTTATGATATGTACGACGAAGTAATAAGAGATTATGATTATATTCATATAGAAAGCGAGTAAGATTATAATGGATGATACGGATAAAAAAAATAAAATTAAGAAAAAAATCGTAAAAATACTTGTAGTTATCTTGGTTGTAGTATTATTAAATATCCTATTTTTGCTACGAATAGGAATCATACGAATACCAGAGGAGTATTGGATTAATTATTTTAAAAATAATAAAGAAAGATTTGAAGAGGTGGTTATATACTTAGAAGAAAATTCTGATAATCATTCGTTTAAAGTTTCCTACTTAGAACCTAAAAGGATTATTGAGACAGGCAATAAAAATATTTTACATTTGTTGTTTTTTGCAGGGTTTAAGCGTATAAGTGATGAAACAGATTATAAATATACAACCGGTTCTTATTCAGATTGTTTAAAAGTCAAATTTTATATTTCAAACTTAAGAATTGAAGATAACGATTTAATGGCGATTGTATATTCAGAGGAAGAAATACTCATTGATTTCGATGAAGGGGACAATATGATTCATTATGAAAAAATTGATGATAATTGGTATCTTCAATATAAGTAATAGCGTTATTTGCTAAAATTAGGATCGTTGCATATAGATATGTGTATGGCCGTTACCTTATGAACATATGATGTTTTAATGCCTACAAAACTATGCAAACTTTGCCTAAAAACCTACAAATCTTGCCAAGATATTGAAATATATTGATAAAAAAGCTATTATATTAGACGTAGTTAGAACCGTTTATATTAACTACTGATATTATGCAGGCTTCGGCGCTATCGCCGTAGCCTGTTTTTATTCCATAGACACCAGAGTAATAGTATGTACTCTCTGGATTGAGTAGCCCATTTGTGTTATGGTAAGTAACTTCTTTTCTATTTTCCCAGATATAATAAATCCCTTAAAAAACGTGTTTTCTACATCACCTAGATTGTGTATAATATATATGTGAAAGTTTATGCCTTTGCACATATATTAGGGGAAGTAAATCGGCTGTAATAAGCAGGAGGTGTCACATGGATATTAATAAGGTTTTAATGGAATATGACAATATGTTTGGCGCTCATTCTCTTGAGGACATAGAAAACTTTCTTACAAAGAAGTTGGATATGGCATATAGGGAAGAAGATAATTATAGTGCAATAACCTTGCTTAATGAATTGATGGGTTTTTGTCGTGACACAGACCAGAAAGAAAAGGGAGTTAGGTATTGTAAGCAGGCGATTTCCCTTATGAATACTATGGGTCTTGAAGGAACTGTAGAGTATGCCACATCCTTGCTTAATGTAGCAAATGCATATAGAGCTTTTGGGTATCACGATTCATCCCTTGAATTATATAAACAGGTAGAAACAATCTATCAGGAAAAGCTTCCGGCAGGAGAGTTCAATTATGCCAGCTTGTACAACAACTGGAGCCTGCTTTATCAGGAGATGGAGAATTATGCTGATGCATGGACAATGCTTGAAAAGGCACTTTTGATTGTGGACTCATATCCTAAAGCCCGTATGGAACAGGCTACAACTAGGGTTAATCTTGGTGCAACCTTATTACGTTTATATCAGATAGGAGTTGTGGAGGAAGCTGATGGACAGGCTAATAGCGTAGGAAACTCTTTTGATAACGAAGTAGAAATATATTATAACAAGGCTATATCACACCTTAAAAAGGCATTAAAGATATACGAGGAGGATGGTGGCAGAGATTTTCATTACAGTGGAGCACTTGCTGCTATGGGAGATGCTTATTTTATTAAGGATGAGTACGAAGAGGCTATAATTTACTATGAGAGAGCTCTTGAGGAAATAGAAAAGCATGTTGGTAAAACTGATGCTTATGAGAGAGTTGCGGTAAAACACGATAAGGCTCTCAAGATGCAGGAAAAACTTGAGTGGGAGAAGAAGGAAGAAAAAAAATACTCCCATGAAAAAACATCATATATTGAAAATCCTGTGTACGAAGATGTGGAGTTGCCACCAATAGAAAACACTGGTAACAAGAAAAGTAATTCCCATATATTTAACAATAATCTAGAGAGATGCAAGGCCTTTTACAGGGAATATGGCCGTCCTATGATAAGAGAAAAATTCCCTAACTATGTATCTCGAATTGCCGTTGGTATGGTAGGGGAAGGTTCCGATTGCTATGGTTATGATGATGACGTATCCATGGACCACGATTACAGCGTAGGCTTTTGTATGTGGCTTACGGAAAAGGACTATGATGACATAGGCTTAGAGCTTCACAAAGAGTATGAAAAGCTAGTTTATAACTATGGAAAAGAGTATTCTGGGAAGTATGGATTTGATAATGATATAGCTGATAGTATGCCTTCAAATATAGACAAAAGGCGAGGCGTATTTACTATAAAAGAGTTTTGCTACAATAATCTTGGAAGGGATTTTGTAGAAGCTGTACAGTGGGATACCTTAGAGAGAACAAAGACCTTTAATATACCTATCGAGGTCTGGGGCAAGATGCCAGAGGAAGGACTTAGTCAGGCGACTAACGGAGAGGTATTTAAGGATGATTTGGGATTATTCACTGCACTAAGAAAAACACTTTTAGGGTATTACCCTAAAAAGGTATGGCTTTTAAAGCTTGCTGATGCTATTCATACATTTTCTCAGAGTGGTCAGTATAATTATCCTCGTATGATGTCTAGAGGTGATTATGTAACAGCTAATATCTGCGCCATGCAGGCTGTAAAAAGTGCAATGGAGATAATATATCTTTTCAATGAAACCTACGCACCATATTACAAATGGATGTGGAGAGGTATGGAAAAGTTAAGTGAGCTTAGACCTGTTCTTACACTTTTGGAGGAGATAAGTGTTGCCAAAAATCAAAGCGCAGCCTGGGAGGATTACGCCTACTCATCCTTTGAAATAAATATGAGAGACAAAAAAATGGTTGCTATAGAGATGGTAGCAACCAGAATATTAAGTGAGCTAAATAATAGGAGAATTATTGTAGGTCAAAATAATTTCTTAGATGTATATGCCAAGGAGATTGCCGAAAGTGCTATGAAAACAGTGGATAGAAAAGACTTCATAGACAGGATAGTTAAACTTGAGTGGAAGCAGTTCGACAAAGTAAAAAATGAGGGTGGCCGTGCTGACTGTCAGGATGATTGGAACACATTTTCACTTATGAGAAGAAGTCAATATATGGCTTGGAGTGATGAGCTGCTTGGAAGCTACCTTGGTGATTTGTTAGATGCAGAGGATAAGGGCTGGAATCTCATTATGGAAAAGTATGCCCGTATGATGAAGTCAACAGCTCCAGAAAGATATAAAGAACTTGAAGGGGAATTGCCAGTCAGAAGTTCTGAGAGAGTGGCTATACAGGAAGAGATAATTAAGCTTCAGGTTGAGTGGATGGAGGATTTTGCAGATAGATATCCGAAGATGGCAGGAAATGCCAGAAGCATCCATACCAGGGAGGATAATGCCTACAATACTTCCTACGAGACATATCTTAGAGGCGAGCTTGGAACATACTCTGAGGAGACATTAGTTAGATATGGTAGATTTGTGGTGGATATCCAGAAAAATGGTGAGAATCTGACGTACAATATAATGAATAACACTGCGAAGCTTTACGGCTATGAGTCTGTGGAGGATGCAGAGAGTAAGCTGGGGTAAGATGTTTTGCACAATAGGTGTATGGATAGTGCAGAAATAATATGCTTATGTGTTATTTGTTGATAAAAGGATATAGAATAAAAAAGATAGATGAGGATGAACAATGGAACAAAAAATTCTTGCAGAAGCAACAGCTGTGGTGATACTTAAAAAAGGTGAGGGTAGAACCTTAAAGTCTGGTGGCCTTTGGATATATGACAACGAGATACAAAATATAATGGGAACTTGTCAGGACGGAGATATGGTAGTGGTTCGTGACTTTGACGGTTATCCTATGGGAAAAGGATTTATCAACAGACAGTCAAAGATTATGATCCGCATGATGACCAGAAATCCTAATCAGGAGATAGACGAGGACTTCATAAAGCTCAGAGTAAAAAACGCTTGGGAGTACAGAAAGAAAACTGTAGACACAAGTAGCTGTAGAATTATTTTTGGGGAGGCGGACTTCCTTCCGGGCTTGGTTATTGATAAGTTTAGTGATGTTCTTGTTGTAGAGTCACTTGCTTTAGGTATAGACAAGCTTAAACTTTATATAGTCGACTATCTTAAAGAAATCCTCGCCGAGGATGGCATAAAAATCCGTGGTGTATACGAGCGAAGTGACGCTAAGGTTCGTGAGAAGGAAGGTATGAAGCGCACCAAGGGATTTATTGGTGAGGAGTTTGATACTAAAGTTGAGATAGTTGAAAATGGTGTTCGCTACATTGTTGATGTAGAGGACGGACAAAAGACAGGATTTTTCCTTGACCAAAAATACAATCGTCTTGCCATTCACAAGCTATGTGAGGGTGCAGAGGTTTTGGATTGCTTTACCCACACTGGTTCATTTGCCCTTAATGCCGGTATTGCAGGAGCAAAAGAGGTTACTGGTGTAGATGCATCAGAGCTTGCAGTTGCCCAAGCCACAGAAAATGCTAAGCTAAATGGCTTAGAAGATAGAGTTAAATTTATATGCGAGGATGTTTTTGAGCTTCTTCCAAGACTTGAGAAGGAGGGCAAGAAGTACGACGTGGTTATTCTTGACCCACCAGCCTTTACCAAGTCCAGAAGCTCTATCAAAAATGCTGTAAAAGGGTATCGTGAAATCAACCTTCGTGGTATGAAGCTAGTCAAAGAGGGCGGTTTTCTCGTGACTTGCTCCTGCTCACATTTTATGGATTATGATTTATTTACAAAAACTATCCATCAGGCAGCAGACAATGTGCACAAAAGACTTCGCCAGGTGGAGTTTAAGACTCAGGCGCCGGACCACCCAATACTTTGGGCAGCAGATGAGTCCTATTATTTGAAGTTCTATGTATTTCAGGTGTGCAGTAGCTTATAGGTTTATAGGAATAGAAAAATATGAGTAAAAATATAACAGAAAAAAAGAATAATAACAAAGCATATTCCAAAAAGCAAGGCGAATATAGTAAAGCTTATAAATATAGCTTATGTCCGCTTTCTACCAAGTGTGGTGGATGTCAATATATTGACAAATCAAATGAGGAGCAGTTAGATATTAAGCTTAAGAAAGTAAAGGAGCTACTTAAGGATTTTGGGGAAGTGGAAACCATACTTGGCATGGAAAATCCATTTCACTATCGAAACAAGGTAAATGCGGCATTTAGACACAAGAAAAATGGTGAAATCATAGCGGGAACCTATGAGGAGGGAACTCATAATGTTTTGCCGGTAACTTCCTGCCTAATTGAAAATGAGAAAGCTGGAGAAATCATTTCCACCATAAAGGATTTGCTCCGTTCCTTTAAGATAAAGGTTTACAATGAGGATACAGGCTACGGTCTTCTTCGTCATGTTATGGTAAGGACGGCATATACCACAGGAGAGATTATGGTGGTTCTAGTTACATCCTCGCCTGTATTTCCGTCTAAGAAGAATTTTGTTAAGGCCCTTTTAGATAGACACCCAGACATAACTACCATTGTTCAAAATATAAATGACAGGGCAACCAGTATGGTTTTGGGAACCCGCAACCAGACTCTCTATGGCAGAGGGTATATAGAGGATGTGCTCTGCAAAAAACGTTTTAGACTTTCTCCAACAAGCTTTTATCAGGTAAACCCTGTTCAGACAGAGGTGCTCTACAATAAGGCTATGGAGTATGCAGGACTTACCGGTGAGGAGACGGTTATTGATGCATATTGTGGTATTGGAACTATAGGTATGGTGGCAAGTGACAGGGCAAAAGAGGTTATTGGCGTAGAACTCAACAAGGAAGCTGTTCGTGATGCCATAACCAATGCCAAGATAAATGGTTGCAAAAACATAGATTTCTACAACAACGATGCGGGCAAATTTATGGTTAATATGGCGAGTCAGGGAAAAACCGTAGATGTGGTATTTATGGACCCTCCACGCTCCGGCAGTGATGAGGCTTTTATGTCCTCAGTGCTTAAGCTTGCACCAAGGAAGGTGGTATATATTTCTTGTGGCCCAGAAAGTCTGGCAAGGGATTTAAAGTATATGACAAGAGATGGCAAGTATAAGGTGGAGAAAATGGTGGCCTGTGACATGTTCCCGTTCACTGAACATACAGAATCTGTAGTTTTGATGAAAAGACAAAAATAATAGGGAAAAATTTTTATAAATGATTTGAAAAACATATTTACAAAGTCCCTTTCATATGTTATACAGAAAGCATACGAAGAGGGAGTAGTTGCATATATTTTTTGATATATGTCTTAGTGTTCGTCAGTACGTTTCACCGGAGTGTGAAGCCGGATGCTAGGTAACAGATTAGTTAAACAAGACTTTTTGTGCACAGTTTTTGTGCGCAAAAAGTCTTTTTCTTTTTCCATATTCGTATGAGGGAATAAAAAAGAGAGGAAGGAAATGCTATGACAATGACAGATGTTATGGGTCTCTTAGGAGGATTGGCCCTGTTTCTTTACGGAATGCAAATGATGAGCGAAGGTCTGGAAGCTGCAGCAGGAAATAAAATGAAGCAGATATTAGAGAGGCTTACTGCCAATAGATTTTTAGGAGTGTTGGTTGGCGCGGCAATAACCGCTGTGATTCAATCCTCCTCAGCTACTACAGTTATGGTTGTGGGCTTTGTTAATTCGGGAATGATGACCCTAAGTCAGGCAGTTTGGATAATCATGGGTGCCAACATAGGAACAACCATTACAGGACAGCTTATTGCTCTTGATGTGGGAGCCATAGCCCCTCTTATCGCATTTATTGGAGTGGCGGCAGTGGTGTTTTTGAAAAATGAAAAGCTTCATCATATAGGAAACATACTTGCTGGCTTGGGAGTGCTTTTTATAGGAATGGATATGATGGGAGCCGCTATGAAACCATTGGCTGACTCAAAAAGCTTTATAAGTTTACTGACTAAGTTTGAAAACCCATTGTTAGGAATTCTTGCAGGACTAATTTTTACCGCAATTATACAGTCCTCCTCTGCCTCAGTAGGTATACTTCAGGCCTTGGCAGGAAGTGGAGTAATAGGGTTAAACAGTGCAGCATTTGTGCTTTTTGGGCAGAATATAGGAACCTGTGTAACAGCCCTTTTAGCTTCCATAGGAACTAACACAAATGCTAAAAGAGCGACAATTATACATATATCATTTAATGTTATAGGAACCATTTTATTTACAACAATCTGTATTACAACACCTCTTATATCCTTTATGGAAGGATTGACTCCGGGAAATGCACCGGCACAGATTGCTAACCTTCACACTATCTTTAATGTTGTGACAACTCTGGTGCTTATACCATTTGGACTTCTTCTCACTAAGCTGGCAACACTAATTTTGCCAGATAAGAAAAAAGAGGATGAGGACGATAGCAGGATGGTTCTTCATAATATAAAAAATGTGTCAGGAGATAAGTTGGGAGTTTCTGCCATAAGTATGGATGGTACAAAGAAAGAGATTATTAGAATGTTAAAGATGGCAAGAGAAAATGTTAAAGGCGCACTTGATGTATTTGGAACAAAGGGAACCCATACCCTTGAAGAGGTGGAAAAAAAGGAAGATTACATAGACTACCTAAACAAAGAAATATCAAAGTACATAACTAAGGCCTTGACACATGAGAGCACAAAAAAGGGAAGTCAGACCTTTAATTCATATTTCTCCATAACCAGCAATGTGGAGAGAATAGGTGACCACGCTGTAAATATTGCAGGCTATTCTACTATGATTAAGGAAAAGCAGATAATATTTTCTGATACTGCGGTGGCTGAAATTGATCAGATACAACAAATCTGCGACCAGATGTTTAAGGTTCTTTTAGAAGATTCTGATGATATGATAAAAAAGCACGCTGTAGTGGCGGCTATGGAACAAAAAATTGACGATATGACAAAAGATTTTAGAAACAATATGTATCAGAGAATAAGGATGGGTAAATGTTCTGATGAGGGAAGTATTCTGTTTTCGGAAATGCTTACTGATTTTGAGAGAATCGGAGATCATGCCCTAAATATTTCTGACGAGATGATGAAAATTGCTATGGTTAGTTAAAATATATAGAAAAAAGGGCAGGCATTTAGCCTGCCCATATTTACTCGAATTCTACAGAATTGAAATAGTGAAATAGTCTTGTGAGAAATAGAGAATTGGATGGTACTCCACGTTTTGGACTTATACAATTTTTGAATAACTGGTATATGTAATCCAGATCACCATGTAACCATCCAACATTTATAGCGTTTCTTATTGCTCTTTCTACGCCAGCGGAAGTTGTGCCATATCGCCTGGCTATTTCTACGTATAATCCCTTGGTTATAGTATGTAAATATAAAGGATTATTAAGAATTAATTCTGTGGCAGTTACTATATAATTGTAACCCAGAAGATTGGGGGGTATACCTATTTTTAGTAAAACATTGTGGACTTCTACAGGTCCAATGGTTGGTTTAAAGTAATTGTTGTCTAGTTGTAAAGCATACATATATTTTTCCTCCTTTTTGGATATGATATAAAAATATATGACAGTTATTGACAACATAAAATATCTAAGATAACATTATTTCATTAATTAAAAATACAAAAAAATGTCATTGATGACACAGGGGGATTAATATGACACTTAACGAAAGATTTAGAGGTCTCGTAGATGCCAAAAATTTGTCATTACAGGAGGTATCTGAGGGCGCTGACGTACCTTTTGAGACAGTTAGAAATATATATTATGGAAGGGTTACAGACCCTAAGATATCTACAGTTTCAAAGATTGCAGCATACTTTGACCTTAGTATTAATTGTATGATAGGAAAGTGTAACCACAGTAAGGAAGAAAGGGAAATGTTGGAATATTACAGACAGTGCGGTAATCATGGAAAAAGCCTGATTAATCTTGTGGCAAGGCATGAGGCTACTGTTGCAAAGACAGAAAGGGAAGATCCGAATAAGCATAGTGTACCATGTCTGATACCTAACAAAAGAGTTGATGCCGGCTTCATATACGAAGGTAGTGAGGTAAAGGAGATAATGACTACGGCACCCGATGCATATGCGGCTCTTGAGATGATTAGTAATGCCTATGCGCCTGTCCACTGCAAGGGAGATATAGTTCTTCTGGCGGATAGATATCCGGAGAATGGTGAGAGAGCAGTTTTCATAAAGGATGGAGTGGGCTTTGCCAGAGATTTTTATGAAGAGGATGACAGATATGTATTAAAGAGTCTTACGGGACATGTTGAGGACATTGTTTTAAAAAGAGTGGATGAGTTAGAGTGTATAGGCACTGTCATCGGTGTGATTAGAGCATAAGTGAAGAGATAGAGCATTATCTTTTCACACATAATATAGAAAGGAGAAAAGTATGAAGGCATTGTTTATTGGAGGAACAGGAATTATTAGTACAGCTATTGTAAAGCGACTTGTGGAGGAGCTTGACTGGGAGGTATGGTTGCTTAATCGTGGCAACAGACCGGAGGCTACACCTGAGGGGGTACATCAGATTGTTGCAGATATAAATGACATTGCTGATGTTGAGGAAAAGATCAAGGATTTGGAGTTTGATACGGTATGTGAGTTTATTGGTTTCCATGTAGAGCAGGTGGAGCGTGATTATAACCTCTTTAAGGGAAAAACAAGACAGTACATATATATTAGTTCTGCATCAGCATATCATAAACCGGCAGCTTCATATGTAATTACTGAGGGAACAACTTTAGCAAATCCATATTGGCAATATTCTCGTGACAAGATTGCCTGTGAGGAGTTTCTTATGAAAAAGTATCGTGAGGAGGGATTCCCAGTAACTATTGTCAGACCTAGTCATACATATGATGAGAGAAATGTGCCACTTGGTGTTCATGGAAAGAATGGATATTGGCAGGTCATTAAGAGAATGATGGAAGGAAAGCCTGTACTTATTCAGGGAGATGGTACATCTCTTTGGACAGTTACATTTAATAAGGATTTCGCTGTAGGTTTTACAGGTCTTATGGGTAATAGACATGCAATTGGAGAGGCATTCCACATAACTGGAGATGAGACTTTAACTTGGAATCAGATATATTCAACTATTGCAGATGCTTTGGGAGTTACACTTAAGCCTTATTACGTAAGCTCTCAGTTCCTGGCTGACGTAGGTGATGACAGGGGATTTGATTTTACAGGAAGCCTTATTGGTGACAAGTCTACATCTGTTGTTTTTGATAACAGCAAGCTTAAGAAGATTGTTCCTGATATGACTACTCGTATCCCATTTAATCAGGGAGTTAGAATCTCTCTCGACTATATTATGTCCCATCCGGAGTATCAGGTTGAGGATCCGGAGTTTGATGAGTGGTGCGATAAAGTAATAGATGCACTTGAGGTGGCAAAGAAGAATATTGTTGTTTAGCCTTTAATATGTTACATTATATATAATGTTTTTACTTAGATTTGTAAGGGAGATAGCATTATGAAGAATCCATTTTCCAAAAGCGTCAGAGGATTAAGTATTATAATTGTTGGTGGTGGAAAAGTTGGTACAACACTGGTAGAAAGACTTAGCAAAGAAGAGCATGATATAACTATTATTGATCAAAAATCAGAGGTTGTTCAAAAAATAGCAAGAGATTACGATGTTATGGGTGTTACAGGAAATGGTGGCAGCTATAACGTTCAGTTGGAGGCTGGAATTGAGTCAGCAGACCTTTTTATTGCTGTTACAGATTCCGATGAGCTCAACCTTCTTTGCTGTACCATAGCTAAAAAAGTAGGTGATTGTGCCGCAGTTGCCAGGGTGCGTAATCCGGATTATCTTGGGGAACTTGGATATCTAAGAGAGCAGCTGGGTATATCTCTTATCATTAATCCCGAGTGGGAGACTGCCACTGAAATGTCGAGACTTTTGCGTTTGCCTACGGCACTTGGTATTAACTCCTTCGCCAGAGGACACGTAGAACTCGTTAAGTTCAAGGTACCTAAGGATAATGTTTTAAACAACAAACCCATATATGAGATGAGAGATTTTAAGTGCGATTTGCTGGTGTGCGGTGTTGAACGAGACGGAGAAATGATTATTCCGGAAGGTTCAACAGTTTTGAAGGAATTAGATAATGTATCTATACTTGCGACACCGGTTAATATACATCGTTTCTTCAAGCAAATAGGTGTGGATACTCACCAGGCCAAGAATTGTATGATTATTGGTGGTGGCAAAACCTCTTATTACCTTGCAAAACAGCTCGCAGATATGAATATCGATGTAAAAATAATAGAAAGAGATATGGCTAGATGTGAGGAACTTAGTATCCTTCTTCCCAAAACTCTTATTATTCACGGTGATGGTGGCGATGAGAGCTTGCTCAAAGAAGAAGGAATAGAGGACATAGATGCATTTGTGCCACTTACTGGGTTGGATGAGGAGAATATTTTGCTTACACTTTTTGCAAAATCCTGCTCTGACACCAAGGTTATAACAAAGATTAACAGAAGTACATTTACCAGTGTTATAGATAGTATGGATTTGGGTAGTATAGTTTATCCAAGATATCTTACTACCGAATCTATTATAAGATATGTGCGTGCTATGCAAAATTCTATCGGAAGCAATATAGAGACACTGTATCATATATTTGATAACCGTGCGGAGGCGTTGGAGTTTAAGATTGATAAGGAATCCTCTGTTATAGGAATTCCTCTTATGGAGCTTAAATTAAAAGATGAGCTTTTGGTTGCATGTATTATTCGAAAGGGAAAGATTACTATACCTCGAGGTAGTGATATGATACAGGGTGGAGATAGAGTTATAGTTGTAACAACTCACACTGGATTTAAAGATATTGAGGATATATTAAAGTAAAGGTTTTTGATTATGAATTATTCTGTTGTAAGGTATATATTAGGATGGATAATGGTTATAGAGGCAGCGTTTATGCTACTTCCTTGTGTAGTTGCTCTAATTTACGGAGAAAGTCAAGGGTTTGCATTTCTGTGGGTGCTTTTGACCAGTGCATTGCTTGGTGTGCTCAATGTTGTAAAGAAACCAAAAGATATGACCTTTTATGTTAAAGAAGGATTTGTTACGGTGTCTTTAAGCTGGTTTACCTTATCGATTATTGGTGCCTTACCTTTTGTGATAAACAAGGATATTCCAAATTTTGTAGATGCTTTATTTGAAACAATATCAGGATTTACAACCACAGGTGCATCTATTTTGACTGATATAGAAGCACTGTCCCAGTGCAGTCTTTTTTGGAGAAGTTTTACCCATTGGATAGGTGGAATGGGAGTTTTAGTGTTTTTGCTTGCTATTGTACCTATGACAGGTGGAAGTCATATGAATCTTATGAGGGCAGAAAGCCCTGGACCTTCAGTGGGAAAACTGGTGCCAAAGGTTAGGGAAACCGCAGTTATTTTATATGGTATTTACGTGATTCTTACCGTTTTGCAAGTTATTCTTCTTTGTGCAGGAAATATGGGACTTTTTGAATCTATAACAACTGCCTTTGGTACAGCAGGAACAGGTGGCTTTGCCATAAGAAACGACAGCTTAATGAGCTCCAGTCCATATATTCAGTGGGTTGTCGCTATATTTATGATACTTTTTGGTGTAAATTTCGGAGTGTATTTCCTCATGCTTATGAAAAAGTTTAAACAAGCTCTTTTCCATGAGGAACTAAGAGTATATCTGGCAGTTATTATATCTGCTGTAGCCATTATATTCATAAATGTTTATGAAGCATTTGAAAGTATAGCGGAAGCTCTAAGACATGTATTCTTCCAAGTGTCGTCTATTATAACGACTACAGGATTTGCAACTGTGGATTATGAAACATGGAATGACACCGCAAAAACTATACTAGTGTTGCTCATGTTTATAGGTGCATGTGCTGGTAGTACAGGTGGTGGTATAAAGGTATCCAGATTTATCATATTAGTAAAAACTATGATAAAGGAGCTTACATCATATATTCATCCTAGAAGTGTGAAAAAGATAAAGCTTGAGGGTAAAATGTTAGAGCATGAGACCTTGCGTGCCACTAACGTTTACTTTATAACTTTTATGTTGATATTTGTCACCTCTGTATTTTTGATATCCTTTGAGGGAAAGGGTCTCGTAACTAACTTTACTGCTGTTGCAGCCACAATAAATAATGTAGGCCCGGGACTTGAGATGGTTGGACCTACGGCTAATTTTGCGCATTTTACAAATTTCTCCAAAGGTGTATTAATGTTTGATATGCTGGCAGGAAGACTTGAACTATTCCCATTATTATTGCTTTTGTGTCCGTCTTGTTGGGTGGCTAAGAAGAGAACTAAAAACGAGGTAGTTTAGTAGTTTTTGGAGGGATACCAATGAAGCTTGACTTAAAGGATATTAAAAAAGGAATAAACTACATAAAGTATCAGGGTGTAAGTGGTATCTGGTCTAACATAAAGTACAGAGTAAGTGGGCCGGGTCTTGCCTATAGTGGATGGTATAAGGATAAGCATGAAGCTGATGAGGAGGAATATGCCAGACAAAGGGAAACCAAGTTTGATTATGAGCCGCTTATCAGTATTATTGTTCCAGTATATATGACACCTGAGTTTTTTCTTAGAACTATGATAGAGTCAGTTATGGCTCAGACTTATTCCAATTGGCAACTTTGTCTGGTTGATGGAAGCAGAGCTGTAGATGAAGGTGAAGAAAAAAGATTATCTGCCTATGAGAGACTTCACAGTGTGGAAACGGAAAAGCTTATTCGCCAGTACATGGAAGAAGACAGCCGAATAGAGTACAAGCTCATGGAAGAAAACCTGGGAATTGCTGAAAATAGCAACGTTGCCATTGCTATGTCAAGAGGCGATTATATTGCTATGTTAAGTCATGATGATATTATAACAGAGGATGCTCTTTACAGGGTGGTAGAAGCCCTTCAAGAGCAACAATATGAGATATTATATGGAGATGTTGACAAGATGTCGGAGGATGGTACAAAGTATACAGCTCCAGCATTTAAACCGGATTTTAGTCCGGAACTCATGCGCTCCTACAACTACATAAAACATTTTCCTGTTGTAAAAGCTTCCCTAGTTCGTGCGGTGGGTGGCTATCATAGAGAATACGAGGGGGCGCAGGACTACGATTTTATACTTAGATGCTGTGAAAATGTAGAATCCTTGGCGTCAATTAAGCATATTCCACGTATTATTTACCACTGGAGAAAGAGCAATCGTTCAAACAGTATAACAAAGAAAAAAGAAAATATAAATGTTATGAGCAAAAAGGCTCTTTCTGCTCATCTCAAGCGTATGCATATATATGCCACAGCGAATCACACAGATATAATGGGTCTTTATAAGGTGGTGTATGAAACACCGGGAAATCCTCTTATATCTATTATTATTTCTGCTGTGGGTAGCATAGAGCATATGAAAAAACTATTGACTTCCCTTTTTGAAAGAACTCGTTTTAGTAATTTTGAGGTTATTATTATAGATAGTGAAACGGAGGATGATGAAAAATTATCTTTCTATAGGTATATGGAAGCTCAGAGAAAAAATATCCATGTTGTTACCAACAGTTCTTTGGAAAGCATTTCTGAAAAGCGTAATTATGGGGCATCCATTTCAAAGGGAGAGTACTTGTTTTTCTTAGATAGTAATCTGGAGATGATGTCCAGTAGTGCTATAGGTGATATGCTTGGATTATGTATGCAGGAGCATGTAGGTGCAGTATCTGGCACTATGTTTAGTGATAATAACACTATTCATCACAAAGGCATTGTAGTAGGTGTAAATGGCGTTGCAACTTTTTTGCATCAGGGTACAAAAAAAGGGGATGTAAGTTATCTTATGCTTAATAGAGCAAACACCAATCACAGTGCCGTTAGCGGATGTTGTATGATGGTAAAAAAGACTCTATACGAAAAAGTAGGGGGATTTTCTGATAAGTTTAAAACTAGCTTAACAGATATTGATTTTTGTTTAAAGCTTCGTGAATATAACTTTTACAATGTGGCTGTGGCTGATGCTACCTGGTATTATCACAGTGTTAGCAATGTGCCATCTGAAAAATACATAAATATAGACACGAATCTATTTGAAATTTTGTGGAGTAATATTCTTGCAAAAGGTGATCCATTCTACAATCCAAATTTCACCCGCCAAGGAAATATATTCTCCTTATAACAATACAAAATATACGAATACTCTTCTTAAATAAGGGAGTAATAAACTCAAAAAAGGATATGTCACCTATATTAGGCGACATATCCTTTTTGTACTAGAGGTATCTTAGATATCCTCCTGAAGATCTGCTTTAGTAAGAGTTTTTAACTGTTGGTCAGACGGATTATCAATCTTAACTATACGGCTGGCCTGTCGTGAAATGGTACGCTCCATATAGTTGCGGACCTCTCTTGCGTTAGCGAAATTTTCGATGTGTTTATCTACAAGGGTGTTAAAGTATTCTCTGACATATTTTTTGCCCGGCTCGTTTGGCAGATAGTCCTGCTTTTTGCACATAGACATAAATATGTCGTAGAGCTGCTGTCCAGTATAATCCTTGAAAAGAATGTATTTGTTGAAGCGGGATTTAAGACCTGGGTTGGAGTTGACAAACTCAGCCATAAGGTCTGTGTATCCGGCTACAATTACCACAAGATTGTCACGGTTATCCTCCATAAGCTTTAGAAGTGTATCTACAGCTTCCTGTCCAAAATCTTTTCCGTCCTTGCCGGCTGTTAAAGTATAGGCTTCATCTATGAAAAGGACTCCGCCTAGGGCGCTTTCCACAACCTCTTTGGTTTTGACGGCTGTTTGACCTACATAGCCTTCAACAAGGTTCGAACGGTCCACCTCAACTAAATGTCCTTCTGGTAGAACTGTTAAACATTTGTAAATCTTAGATAGAAGACGTGCAACCGTAGTTTTACCTGTGCCAGGATTACCTGAGAAAACCATATGTAGAGTCATAGTTGGCTGTTTCATTCCACGTTCTTCGCGAAGCTTTTTGACTTTTAGAAGATTGATGAGGCTTTTGATATCTTTCTTTACTTCTTCAAGTCCAACAAGCTCATTTAGCTCGGACATAACTTCTTCAAGAGTTAAATCCTCTTCTTTGATTTCTGTTTTGTTTAAGGTGCCCTTCATACCTTCAATGGTAGACTTAGTGTTAGTCTTTGAAGTGTTGCGCTGTGGTTTAACCTTGCCAGGTGCAGCTTTTATAGGTCCCTGGCCAGCCTCATAAAGGGACAGCTTGCGTAGGTATTCCTCAATCATAAGAGTGTAATCTGTAAGTCGTTGAAATTCGTCTTCAGAAACATTGTTGTTAATAGAGATAAATTCCTGTCCCAATTCTTCGTATAAGTTTAGAAGATTTCGGGATTTGGAGAAACCTTTTGTTGTGTATGCGGATTTTCCAGATAAATCGGCCTCGGCAAAGTATGTAAAGGAACGAGGTAGGGTTGTGGCAAAATCTTTTCCGGAAACTCTGATGGTTCTGAAGCGTAGAAGCTTTTCCACTGTAAAATATTCACCCAGATATTGATGGAAGAAATTAATCTCTCCATACAAATTGGTGCTTGAGGAATCCAAAAGATAAGCTAAAAACTGAATCAAATCAAAGCGAATCATTTCCTTCATAGTGATGCCTGTATCCGGTCCAAAACCCTGATGGGTAATGATTTCGCCATACATATAACAGTCATTCAAATTTTGTTTAAGATTGTTAATCATAGTTGCCTCCTAAATGAAATTTATTTATCTAATGAATATCTGATTATTGTAGTTAACACATTTTTTCAATTGGCTTGATTATACCACTATATCGTAGATGACGTAAAGTGGGAATTCTGTTGAATAAAATACCATAATGTGATACAATCATATGGTCTGTATGATAAATTGGAGAAATGGATATGTTTATCCTTATCAAATGATACAGATTGGAGGTTTTTATGAAGTTTCGACCATGTATAGATATTCATAATGGTTCTGTAAAACAGATAGTTGGTGGGAGTCTTTTGGACGAGGCTGATACTGCCAAAGAAAACTTTGTGTCAGACCTAAAAGCGGATTTTTACGCCGATATGTACAAGAGGAGTAATATAAAAGGTGGGCACATCATTTTGCTAAACCCAGTTGGGAGTCAGTATTATGATGCCGATGTGGAGCAGGCTAAACTGGCGCTTAAGACATATCCGGGAGGCTTGCAGATAGGGGGAGGTATTAACCCTGACAATGCATCCTGCTTTTTAGATATGGGAGCTTCTCACGTAATTGTTACTTCCTATGTCTTTAAGGATGGCGAGATTAATTTTTCTAACCTTGAAGCCATGGTGGCAGCTGTGGGAAAAGATAAATTGGTGCTTGACCTAAGCTGTAGAAAAAAAGGGAAGGATTATTACATAGTTACAGACCGATGGCAGAAGTTTACCAATGTGTTGGTCAACCATGATACCTTAGATAGTCTTGCGGATTACTGTGATGAGTATCTTATTCATGCTGTTGATGTAGAGGGTAAAGCTTCAGGTATTGAAGAAGATTTGGCAGTTATGCTTGGGTCTTGGGGGAAGATACCTATGACTTATGCCGGTGGTGTTGGTTCCTTTGAGGATTTAGTTAAACTTAAAGAATTGGGCAGAGATAATTTAGATGTAACAGTGGGTAGTGCCCTGTCCATATTTGGAGGAAATATGATATACGAAGAGGTAATATCATTTTGTAAATAAAAAAGGAGGATTATGATGAGACGATTTAAAAGATTTACTGCGTTTGCTCTCGTTGCAGCTATGGCAATGAGTATGGCTGGCTGTGGCAAGGAAGATAGTGGTAAAACAGAGTTGGCTACAACAACAGATGCTGTTGAGACAGACACAACAGCTGAGGATGAGCCGACAACTGAGTTTGTTGACGATGGAGTTTGGGATACAACAGCTGAGCCTGTGGTAGAGGACGACAGATTTACTACAGTAGAAGGCGCGGATGTATTAGGTCTCAATTTTGACGAGGGAGAGTTAGGTGGATTTACTACATATGTAAATGGAGGTAAGTTTGATCTTTACGTTGAAAATGGAGAGATGGTAGCAGACATACAAGCTACAGGTGCTGTTGAGCATGGTGTGCAGATTTATTTTGATGGATTTACAATGGCAAAGGGTTGTGTTTATACAGTATCCTTTGACGTGTATTCAACTATAGACCGTGTAGCAGAGTGGAGAGTTCAGGTTAACGGTGGTGATTATCATGCATATGCCAGTGATTTAACCAATATTACTACAGAGAAGCAGACTGTAACACTTGAGTTTACTATGGAAGAAAACTCGGACCCTGCACCAAGATTTGTTGTTAACATGGGTAGCTATGAGGGACAGCCAGAGCTTCCTGCTCACAAGGTATACTTCGATAATATATCACTTTTTGTAACAGACAGTTCAAACGCAGAAAAGATAGTTGGTGCACCAACACCTATCCAGGTTAAGGTTAACCAGATTGGATATGCTCCGGATGATGTAAAGACAGTTGTGGTTACGTCTAGTGACGATACTAAGTTTAAGGTTGTAAATGTTGATACTGATGAGGTTGCATTTGTAGGACCATATACATCAGATCTTATCTTTGATCCAAATGCAGGTTCAACTTTGTACCAGGGTGATTTTACAGCTCTTAAAGAACCGGGCAGATATAAGATTATTTCATATCCATCAGGTGCTTCCTATGAGTTTAGCATAGGTGAAGGACTTTATGATGATGTTTACAAGGATATAGTTCTTATGCTTTATAACCAGAGATGTGGTTGTGCATTAGACAGTAATATTTCTGGAGTATTTGCTCATGAGGAATGTCATATTACTGAGGCAACTATTTATGGTGATACATCAGGAAAAACATTTGATGTTTCAGGCGGTTGGCATGATGCGGGTGACTATGGTCGTTACGTAGTACCTGGTGCAAAGACCGTGCAGGATTTATTCCTTGCTTATGAGGATTATGGTCAGACTTCAGATGATATGGGCATTCCTGAAAGTGGAAATGGAACACCTGACTTATTAGATGAGGCTAAGTATGAGCTTGATTGGATGTTTAAGATGCAGGATGAGGCTACTGGTGGTGTATATCATAAGGTTACAGCTTTAGTATTCCCTGAAACAGTTCTTGCAGTAGATGAGACAGATCCATTGGTAATAGCACCTATCTCTTACGCTGCTACAGCAGATTTTGCTGCAGTTATGGCTAAGGCTTCAGTGGTATATAAAGATATTGATTCTACATATGCAGATAAGTGTCTTGAAGCAGCAAAGAAGGCATATGCTTTCTTAGAGGCAAATCCTGATATGGAAGGTTACAAAAACCCAGAAGAAATAGTTACTGGAGAATATCCAGATGCATTCCTTGATGACGAGTTACTCTGGGCTTCAACAGAGATGTATATTGCAACAGGTGATGATGCATACCTTTCAACTGTTAAGACATGTTTAGAGTCAAATTACAACACTGGTTTCGGTTGGGCAAGTATTGGAACATATGCTATTTACGACCTTGCTAAGGCAGAGGGAATAGATGCTGATATCCAGTCTCAGGCTAAGGATCAGATTATTACTATGGCAGATGCACTCTTAGAAAAGTGTAAGAAGGATGGATTCTTTATGGGTCTTAAGACTTACGCTTGGGGTAGTAACAAGGATGTTGCTGACAATGGTATGTTACTTCTTGTAGCTAATAAGCTTCAGCCAAACGAGGAATATGTAGAGTACGCTAGAAAACACAGAGATTATATCTTTGGTTGTAACCCAACAGGTTACTGTTATGTAACAGGTTATGGTACACTTTCACCTATAGCTACACATCACAGACCATCACAGACACTTGATGTTACAATGCCTGGTATGCTTGTTGGTGGACCAGACGGCAACCTTGAAGATCCATATGCAAAGGCAGTATTATATGGATATCCAAAGGCACTTTGTTATGTGGATAATGAGCAGAGCTTTTCATGTAATGAGATTACAATTTACTGGAATTCACCACTGCTTTATCTTATGACAGGATTACTTTACTAGGAGTTCTATGAATAGATGTTTGCTTTAATAAAAAAGCTTTTAGACAATGATAAGATAAGATATATTATTGCTGGAGGCTGCACAACTTTTGTAAATTTAATAACATTTTTTGTTCTGAGAAGTTTTACATCTATAGACAGAAATTTATGCAATGTTATAGCCATTTCGGTGGCTATAACATTTGCCTATTTTGCAGCTAAGTATTTTGTTTTTAGAAGTAAAACAAAGGGCGTTTATAAAACATTAAGCGAAGCTTTAACTTTTTTGGGTGCACGTTTGGTATCAATGGTTGTAGAAGTTTTAGGCTTTGCTATTTTGTGTGACAGTTTTCGTATGGGAGAGGTTCTCTCAAAAGTATTAGTACAGATTGTAGTACTTGTTCTAAATTACGTATTTAGTAATGTTTTCGTATTCAACAAGGAGCGAAAAAGCTTCAAACAGAGTATGGAGTCCAATTATTGTTACTATTTATCGTTTTTTATAGTAGCTGTTCTTATGTTGGCTGTATGTATTTCCCTAAAGATAGTTCCTTTTGGCAATAACGCATTAACTCTGGTAGACAGTATGCATCAATACGTTCCTTTCTTTTCTGAGTATAGATATAAGCTCCTAAATGAAGGAAGCTTATTCTATAGCTGGGATGTTGCTATGGGTTCAAACTTTATATCCTTAGCGGCATATTATCTTAACAGCCCTATGAACTATATAATCCTTCTATTTAATAAGGAAAATATAGTTTTTGGTATGTGCTTTTTGACAGTGCTTAAGATATGCTTAAGCTCCACAACTATGGTATATTATCTTTCGCACAAAGAAGGTGGTAAGCCGAGAAAAGACATCTACATTGTAGCTATTGCAGTAGCATATGCACTTAGCAATTATGTTATATCTTTCAACTGGTGCCTTATGTGGATGGATTGCATAATGATGTTGCCATTGGTGGTTTTGGGCTTTGAGCGCTTAATGAGAGACAAGGATCCAAAATTATATGTAATATCACTGTTTTATTGTCTGTACTGTAATTACTACATTGGATTTATGGTGTGTGTATTTATGGTACTTTGGTTCTTTGTTTACAACCACAAAAAGATTAAAGATCTTTTTGCTAATGGACTTAGATTTGCATTATATTCCCTTGTGTCCGGTGGACTTGCAATGTTTTCGTTGATACCGGCGTATTTTGGTATTATGTCAACTAAGGCAGGCGAAATGCAGCTTCCAAAATGGGAATGGTATGGAGATATATTTGTTTTGCTTAAGCAACAGTTTTTCTTCACGCTTCCAATTACAAATCAGACTTTTGATGGAGGTGTAAACCTCTACTGTGGAATGTTTGCAGTATTTGCAATGTTCTTGTATATATTTACAATCAATCGAAAACCTGTGGAGCATATCAAAAAAATACTTTTGTTGGTATTTTTAGTTATAAGCTTTAATAATGTGCTCCCTAATTATATATGGCATGGTTTCCACGACCAATATGGAATACCAAACAGATTTTCATTCTTATTTATATTTGTAATCTTAGGTATTGCATATGATGAGTTAAGAAATTTAAAAGACACCAAACCTTACAAAATTATTTTTGCAGGTGGATTATCTGTAATATATGTGGCATATACCAAATATCACATGGGTGAAAGTGTAACTAACTTTATTGCAGTAGTGTCTATTATTCTGCTTACCTTCTATACAGTTTGGTGTGCCTTTGGTGCATCCAAGATGCTTAACAAGTATGTATTTTCTATTATACTTACCTCTGTTTTCTGCATAGAGATAGTAGCAAATGCAGCCTATGGCTTTGAAGATAACGGTATTTCAAATATTGATAATAAATTTTCTACAACTCCTCAAGTTACGGACGCTTATAAGGAAGTTCAGGCAATGGCCAAAGAAGACAACGTGGGATTTTATAGGGCAGAATTGGTGGATTCCACAGTGTTAAATGAGGTGACATGGCATAATATGCCAAGTGTTGGAACTTTTTGTTCTACGGTTCTTGGAGAAATGGTAACTACAATGGGTCGACTAGGCTTCTATACAGGGGCAAATGAGTTCTTGTATATGGGTTCTACGCCATTTACTAATTCTATACTGAATGTTAGATATTTGTTGGATAGAGAAGGAGATTACAACAACTTTGACTTTGATTATGTAAAAGAAGTTGAAGGAGTTGGAATATATGAAAATCCATACCCACTCTCAATAGGTTTTGCAGTAAATGATGAGGTTTTGAATTGGGACAGACATGCCTGGAGGGCAATGGTAGGTCAAGAAAATCTTGCTATGTGTATGGTGGGTCAGGGAAATTTCTTTGATGCAATGTCCCTTGATCTTCAGACTGATACAGACAATGGATATTTGTCTGCTAATGTTTCTGGATATATGTCATTTAAACCGGAAACAAGTGGACCGACTAGTATTATGGCATCCTTTTATGTGGAAACACCAGGGGATTATTACTTGAATTGTAGAGGCAATTATGTGACAGAGATAACCTTCTTCCTTAATGGAGAAGAGATAACCAGAGATAGATATCAGTCTCAGATTTTCCATTTGGGTGAGCTTGAAGAAGGAGATTATGTAAGTGTTGAGTATTATTTCAGAAATGTTACTGCAGATACTCAATACAGTCCATCTCTAACAGCAAGCATTTATAGAGAGGATGTATATCAGCAGGTGTATTCCAAGCTGTCACTTAATCAGTTAAATGTTACAGAGTTTGATGACGGATACGTACTTGGCGAAATAGATATGCCTAAAGACCAGATAATGTTTACCTCCATACCTTATGATGAAGGATGGGATGTATATGTGGATGGGAAAAAGGTAAAATATCAGATTGCCTGTGGTGCCTTTATAGCGGTGCCTATGGAACCAGGTCATCATACTGTTGAAATGAAGTATACGCCGCGAGGTCTTTATTTGGGCATTATGATTACCATAATATCCCTTATTATATTTATGTTAGGCATAATCAACCATAAAAGAAGAATATCTAAGAAAAATCTAGCAGAAAATGACAATAATGACATTGACCAAGAAGTGAATATATAGTAAAATAAATTATTATGACGATATTTTCGTTTAAAGAAAAAATATAGAGCAGAGGGGTGTATTAATGGACAAATTAAAAGAACTTGGCTGGCAAAAGTTGATAGTTGTTGCAGCGGCTGCAGAAGTTGTTTTAGGTATAGTACTTGGTGCTATATTTGGCGCTGTTGTACCTGGCATAGTGGTAGGAGCTGTATCAGCTGCAGTTACTGGTTTTATCATTTTTGTTTTGTGTGGCGATGAGGTGGCTGGTCACTCAAAGAGCGATAAGTACAAAAAGCTTTTTATGAACCTTCCTATCGGATTTGCTCAGGCAAAGATTATTACAGACTCTATGGGTAACGGTATTGGTTACTGTATAGAGGAGGCAAATGAGAAATTTGGTAACTACTTCAACCTTGATGCTTCAGATTTTGAGGGCAAGATATTAGGAGAGAGCAAGATAGATGTTCTTCAGGATATCAATGCCTGGTTTACTGCATACAACACTTCCGGTACAAAGGAAGGCGACTTCATGGATGTTGAGATTACCATGGAGAAACTTGGAAAAGTATTTAATACAGTTATGTACAAGTCAGAAGCTGACTATGTAAATATGGTTGTTATTGATGTTACAGAGCAGAAGGAGACTGAGAACAAGCTTTCAAAGGCTATTGAAGATGCAAATGCAGCATACAAGACTCAGGCTGAATTCCTTGCAAACATGAGCCACGAGATTAGAACACCTATTAATGGTATTTTAGGTATGCTTCAGCTTACACTTATGGCTGATGATTTACAGGCTGATTATAGAGACAACCTCCTTACAGCAAAGAATTGTGCAGACAACCTCTTAAGACTCATTAATGACATATTAGACATAAGCAAGCTTGAGGCTGGTAAGTATAACCTTAAGGAAGAGATATTTGATGTTAAGAGTGCTATAGAAGAGACTGTAGCAGCTCAGGTTCCAACAGCTACTAACAAGGGACTTTCTCTTGATTGTACATTTGGTAACAACATTCCTAAGCTTGTTAAAGGTGATGGACAGCGTATTCAGCAGATACTTAACTGTCTCCTCTCAAATGCCCTTAAGTTTACTGCTGAGGGAAGCGTAAGAGTAAAGATTGCAGCTATTGATACAGATAAGGAAACAATAAATATCAGAATTGCTGTTGCTGATTCGGGTATCGGTATTTCTGAGAAGGACATGGATAAGCTCTTTGTAAGATTTTCACAGGTGGATTCATCTGATACTAGAAAGTATGGTGGTTCGGGTCTTGGACTTGTAATTTCAAGACAGATTGCGGAGCTTATGGGTGGTACTATAAGTGTACAGAGTAAGGAAGGTATTGGTTCAACATTTATTGCTGAGATACCTCTTAAGATAGTTAAGGCAGCTGAGGCTGAAGCACAGAAGGAAGCAGAAGAGAAGAAAGAGGAAGCGGCTATCTTCTCAATCAATGCACACAGCAAGGCAAGAATCCTTGTTGCAGAGGATGAGCCAGTTAACCAGCAGGTTATCGGGAAACTTCTTGGTATGGCAGGTTTCTCATATGATATTGCTGAGAATGGTGAAAAGGCAGTTGAACTCTTCAAGCAGAAGGAGTATGACGCAGCCCTCTTTGATGTTCAGATGCCGGTTATGGATGGTATCGCAGCTACTCAGGAAATTAGAGATATTGAGAACAAGGAACATAGAAAGAGACTTCCTATTATTGCCGTAACAGCGAGAGCGATGTTTGGTGATAAGGAGCGTATCCTTGAGAATAAGCTTGATGATTACATTGCTAAACCATACAACCTTAATACAGTTGTAGAGACACTTAACAAGTACATCGAGAAAAAAGAAGATTAATATTTAATAAGAAAGCGGGTATCAACAATTATTGTTGATACCCGCTTTTTATATTAGTTGAAATATTTTGTTAGGTCAATTACCATGGGGATGCGTATGCGTATACATCTACGTCTCCGTCATATACATAAATGTATATTTCCACATAGCTAGATTCCATCAAGAATTGAAGGGCTTTGTCTTCATCGTAGCCTAAATTCTCAGCAACAGCCTCAGTAAAGTCTGAGTCTGGGTAAGCGAAATCATCATCTTCAAGATAATATGAAGTGTAATATGCCTCTTCGTAGATAGACTCATTAGTTAAAGCAACTTCGGCTGCTGTTGTAACAGAGTCTTCCAGTGTTTCTAAGTAATCTTCCTCAAGCTTAAAGGATAAAGTTTCTTTTTCGTTTGTTGATTTGTATTTTGAAGAGTAATATTTAACAATGTTTTCATCTCTATCGAAGGATGCTGAGTAAGAATAACCATCAATGGTTTCTAATTCAATATCACCATCTTCTTCGTCATATTCGTAGGTTCCTGCCATAACAACATCATCGTCAGAATCGTATACTACAAAAGTTCCATCATCAAATACGAATGTGTGCTCGTAGCTTTCGCTCTTACATACATATTCGCCCTTAAGCTCTGAGCGAGTAAGTATAGGCCAGATAAATATGAAGAATACGGCAGCAAGGACACCAACGATAAGAGTTGAGATTATGGCAGCTTTTGCACCCTTTGAAAGTGGTTTTCTAGGTGGCTTTGGTGCTCTAGGAGCCTGACCATACATATTTTGCTGACCATAGCCCTGCTGAGGCTGACCGTACATATTTTGTTGGCCATAGCCCTGCTGAGGCTGACCGTACATATTTTGTTGACCATAGCCCTGCTGAGGTTGACCATACATATTTTGCTGAGGAGCCTGTCCATACATAGTCTGTTGAGGCTGACTTGTGTATTGAGAAGGCTGGCCGGAGTACTGAGAAGGCTGACCAGTAAACTGGCTGGCATTTGGAGTAAACTGGCTAGCATTTGGTGTAAATTGGCTAGGTTCTGGTGCTGCTGTAAACTGTGGCTGAGGTGCACCCATAGGAGCTACAGGTGTAGGCATTGGTCCAAGTGGATTATTCATACTTTGATCAACCAACACAGTTCTTTCGGAGTTGTCATCCATTGCAGGTGCAGCTAAAGGCGTGCCACAAGTTGGGCAGAAAGTAGTTCCATCTACAACGTTGCTTCCGCATTTTGAACATATCATAAGTAAATCCTCCCTATATATAATTTTTAAAGAACAAATTCTCTACCCTAAATTATAATATAAATTCCTCATATAGGCAATGCGATATTTGTTAGAAAGAAATAAAAAATGTATTAAAGTGTTGACAGAGAAATTTTAATGTGTTATAACTGTATCAATACAAATGGTACAGTTATAAGGGCGAGCAGGAGGTGATTTCGTGATAAAAATAGATCTGAAAAGAGATACGCCAATTTATGAGCAGATAATTGAGCAAGTAAAGTTTCATGTCGTAAAGGGCAATATTAAGCCGGGAATGTCTATACCTTCAGTCAGAAAGCTGGCATTAGAGCTAAACATAACTCCGGGAACTGTTGCAAAGGCATATCAGGAGCTAGAGCGTCAGGGCATTATTGAGACGATTAGAGGAAAGGGTACATTTATTGCAGGAGAGGTAGAGAGACAGCCGGATGAGGAAAAGCTAAAGTCTGTAAAGAAGAGTATGGAGCCTTGTATTTTAGAACTAAAAATGATGGGACTTTCAGAAAGTGAAGTTGTAGGTATGGTGAAAGAATTGTACCAGGACTTAAGCAAATAGGCTGTTGGCAGTATAAAAGGAGATGAGCAGATGATTAAATTGGATAATGTTAGCAAAGGGTATGGTGGCAAAAGAGCAATAGAAAATATTAATCTTTCTCTTGCTCCCGGACAGATACACGGAGTGGTAGGAGAAAATGGTGCAGGTAAAACCACACTTATAAAATGTATGGCTGGTATATATAAGGCAGATTCGGGGAAGGTAACCTATCATGAAGAAAAAATATATGGAAATATTAATCTAAAGGGAAAAATAGGATACATATCTGACTCCAACGATTATATATCAGGTTACACCGTTGATAGAATGATTAAGTTATATGAGACCTGTTTCCCACGATTTGATAAGGAGAAGTTTACTGAGTTAAACAAGAGATTCAAACTGGAGTATAAAAGAAAGATAGAAACCATGTCCAAGGGCCAGAAAATGCGACTTGCTTTTATGTTGGAGCTGGCAAAAAAACCGGAATATTTGCTTATGGACGAGCCTACTTCAGGACTTGACCCTGTAGCTAAAAAGAATTTCTATGAAATACTAATTGAAGAAGTGGAACGAGAAAATATTGGTGTATTGATTAGCTCCCACAACTTAAACGATTTAGAAAAACTATGCGATGTCATAACGATTTTGGAGGAAGGAAAGGTATTTAATTATTCGGAACTGGATCAGCTAAAAAATAGCCTCACTAAAGTTCAGGCAGTATTCGAAAGTGGGGTTGAGAAAAAACTTCTATCGAGAGATGCAGTTGTTAAATGTACCAATGTAGGAAATGTATTTACACTGGTTGTTGAAGATTATGACGAGAGTAAAGAGAGCTGGTTGAAAAAGCTTGGTGCAGGTTACATTGAGGTGCTGGATATGAGTCTTGAAGAACTTTATATTACCCTTAAGGAAAGAGAGGGGGCGTATTAAATGAAGAAGTGGTTAAAGTTAAATTATAGATATTATGTGATGTTCTTGCTTGCGTTTGTAAGTATTATGCTTATCAAAATACCAGATTGGTTTGGGAACTTTATTTGGTTAGATAGAAAACTAAATATGAATCAAAATACATATTACATACTTGGTGATATTATAAATAGTACATCGGCTAGCGTACGAGTTATATTTTTCAGTATGCATACAAAATTATTTGTTTTAGGATTTTTGATTTTACATGGAATTATGCTTTGGGGACAACGAAATAAGTCAGAAAGAGAGTTTTTGCAAACCTTACCTTTTAAGCGAGAAAGAGTTGTATTATACAGATTTGTAATGGATATGGCAATGGTTTTTATAGTTGTTTTTATTTCCGCCATTGCAACCCTGGTATACGTGAGACGAAACTTTAATTCTATTGATATACACATTGATTGGCTAGGCTCTACTATTGTTGGAGTGTGTATAACATTAGTATGTTATATGGTAATGATATTAGGGGTAATATATTTTATTGAAGCCTTAGTTGTAAGAGGAGATTTAAAAATTATTACAACTGCTGCTTGCCTTGGAATTCTGTTTATTAGTATGAGCAGAGTATATGAGTTTATAACTTACGGAAAACAGTGCTTGTTTAACAAAATCATGGGATATTTGAAATTGTATTCCCCAGGGGGAACCAGCTATGTCGTAGAACCGTTTGATTTATATGTGACTAATGCTGGATGGAAAAATAACAGGTTATTATATGATGCAGTGTTTAAAGGAAAGGAGTACACTTTAAGCAACAGAGCAGGTAGTGACTATTTTTCTACTGGTAATGGAGTGGTAGGTTTCAGGGAAATAGAGTTATACATTTGGTATGCTCTTTCATATCTGTTAATAGGAATATTACTCATTGCAATAGGAATAACACTTACAAAATTACAGGATGTATCAAAGCGGGGATTTTATTTCAGTTTCGGAAAGATAATGGTAGCCATGGTAGTATTTATAGGTATCTTTAGTATGATATTTGCAAAAACAAATGTGTGGTATTATGGAGTTATTGCAGGTTTGTTGGGCATCGTAATATTCGGTGTGCTGATATATACAACGACGGGAAAAAACTTGGAATTTAAGGCAACCCAAGAGATATGATAGTATTTTGGTTAATCTAAGAAAAAAGGGATATCAACAATATTTGTTGATATCCCATCTTTTTTATAAAAGTGTAAATTGTAGTTGCAAATTATAATGCGTTTACAAGCTTCTTAAGCGCGTCGAGAGCCTCATCTGGAAGCTTATCGTAGCCACCCTTGTTATTAGCAAAGCCTTCAACAGCATTTACACGAGTAGCCATTGAGTTCTTAAGCTCAGCCTTGTAAGCTTCATCGTTAAGATCAGGAGTAAAGCCTTCCCAATCCATAATTTCGATATCTTCGAAAGGTCCCCACTGAGTGAATGAAGCCTTACCCTCAACGATTGCCTCAAGAATTCCAAGAGTATCCTTTGGCTGAACCTTCTTGCCCATGAAATCACCTGTATTGATGATGTAGCAATCTACATCTTTTTCTTTAACAAGCTTCTTGAACTTCTCGTAGTCATTTACAAGTGGATAAGTTCTGAATGGGTTTGCATAAGGTACGATACGAATAGCATTCATATCAGTTCCTGCTGCAACACGCTCAGCTGAAGAAGTCTTAGTTGCAAGAGTTGCACCCATAACTGATGCAAGAGCAGCACCTTTAAGCTTAACTACTGGTGGGATTGTAGGATCCTTCATAATCCAGAAGATAGCGTTAACAGGAGCATCAATCTTATCTACACGGTTTGGTGACCAAAGCTTTGACTTAATAGCACGACCGTTACCATTTCTAATATCCTCAGTTACTAACTGAATTTTTCCATCCTCATCAAGAGTAGCTGAACAGTTCTGAGCTGAAAGAAGATATGCATTATCCTCACATCCAGTTGGGTAATCAGCTGTCTTGTCAAAGTAAGTTGGCTCAAGTGCGATAGAAGCACAAGTGTCAGTGTTGATGATGAATGCATCATCGTGAAGAACCTTAATCTCATACTTGCCGTTATGCTTAGCATGAGTAAGAGTAGACTTACCTGATCCTGATAATCCGTAAACTGAAGCAACGAACTTAGAACCATCAGCAAGAGTGTACTCCTTCTGTCCACCGTGACATGAAGCGTAGCCATTTCTGTTAGCAAGAGCCCAAGCCATAGTAAGTGTACCCTTCTTGTGCTCACCGAAGTACTTCATACCAAGGATAGCAGCACAGTTTTCGTTAGTGTCGAAGTAGCAAAGTGTAAGTGGATCGCTTAAGCAGCTGTAGTCAACGTCAGGACGGTTGCCTGGTACCCACTGTGGATCTGAGAAGATATAGATATCTGGCTCGTTACCACCGCCGATTGGCTGTGACTTCTTGTACATCTTTACGTACTCATCTGACATATACTGGAAGTTAAGCATCCAGTTATAAAGAAGGTTCTCTTCTCCTTCTGGAATTAAGAGATGTGCCTTAGCCATGAACTCTGGATCAAGACCAACATATACCTCAGCGTGGTACATAGTCTTCCAACGAGTCTCATAGATAGCATCCATAACTACCTTATCGAGCTTAGCGTCATCTACGCCTGGCTCACCTTTGATTCTACGAGCAGTTGCGTAACGTCCTGTTACAGCACCATCGTTGAATAATAAAACCTTAGCATCAGCCTCAAGACCGAATTCCTCACCTCTTAAGATAGGCATATCAGTTACGATAGTTCCTGGTGAGTTCTTTGCTAACTCGTAAGCTTCCTTTAAGGTATTAACCTTAACTACGTTGTTACCGTAGAAAGCTGCTTCAATGATTGAACGAGTTTTAGAGAAACCTGGCTTGCCAGCACCGATTTCGCTAATTGGATAATAAGCTTTTGTTGACATGTAAAATTCCTCCTAAATATATTTTAATAATTAATTTTACTTAATTTATTATGTTACAAAAAACTGATGTAAACCAAAAATAAAGTAAAAAGTTAACCAAAATAAGTATATAGGCAAGAGCCTAATAAGTCAACTCATTTTATTAAGAAAAATCTTAAATTTCTGTGTATATGGATTTAACTTTTTATATCCTATTTTATGTAAATTAAAATTCAATATCTTGCGACAAAATAAGAAGCCACCAGCAATTAATTCTGGTGGCTTTTAACATTTGTTTATTTGTTTTCTTTAATGTATTGGTCGACTTTTTCTTCAAGGAAGTAGAACTGACATGGACCAGCATCGAGAACTACTTTGTGGAATTCAACCTCATCAAACTTGTCGCCAAGCTTATCCTCAGCTTTTTCTCTAAGCTCTTCAAATTCGAGCCATCCCATACAATACATCTGGTAGTTAGCTGGCTCTGCAATAACATAGTCCATAATATCCTGTGCTACATCAGGTGAGAAGCCATTTTCTGATAAATAGTTCTGG
This sequence comes from Lachnospiraceae bacterium, assembly GCA_015057515.1. Classification (GTDB taxonomy): domain Bacteria; phylum Bacillota; class Clostridia; order Lachnospirales; family Lachnospiraceae; genus Coprococcus_C. The sequence goes on along the minus strand of SVED01000006.1, from coordinate 19,961 downwards.
GTATCCTCAAGATCCCATCCCTCGTAGTTGACACCTATCTCAACTCTGGCACTGACAAGAAGGTTGAGTTCGGAATTGATTCTTTCGAACTCGCCATATACAGGATTGTCAAAACCGTCGTAATAATCAAAAGCCATGTTTTCTACATAGGTAGCCCAACCCTCCTGATAACCATTAAAGTTGAGTAGTGTTCTAATTGGCTCTGGATCGTTAGATAAGAAATATACAAACTGGTACATATGACCTGGAACACCCTCGTGGGCGTAGGTTGACCAGAGTGCACCTGAGCTGTCACTGCCTTCGTTAATATAGATGGCATTGTTGTTGTAATCATCCATTGGTGGAGTCATGAAAAAGGCAGGACTCACACTGTTTTCTAAGGACTCATGTACTGGATCTACAGTAAAGTTTATGTCAGGTATATCAGGAAATCTCTCATCAAAGCATTGTTCAAAGTACTGGATAGTTTCCTTTGGATCAGCATCTTCATAGAAAGAACCATACGAATCTATGTAAAGAATATAAGCGTTGTAGTTCCCCATTGCTAAAGAAGTGAAGCCGTTCATTGTTTCTGATATTCTAGTGTCAAGGCACTCGATGATTTCTTCAGGAGTTTTGTCGGTGCCAACTTTATCTTTAACCAGGTAAGTGTAATACTCTTTTCCGTTTTCTAAGTAGCAAAGTCCTAATTCGTTTTTGCCTGAGCCCTTTAAGTCTTCAAAGGTTTCGATGACATTTTCATAGGTTGGGATGATGTAGTTCATTACCGCATCGTAATTAGCTTGCTTATAGTCGTCAATTTCCTTTGATGAAAGTCCTTCGACGTCACCGATTCTGTCGTTAAAGGTTTCGATGAGGAGATTCTTTTCCGGGTTAGAAATAAATTCCTCACACTGTCTGATTACTTCATCAACACAATGGTCGTTCATGAAAAGACCTTTTTCGGATTTTGTTTTTTCAAAATCCAAATATGCCTGGAAGTAGTCTGGTGTTTGCTCCAAGAGGGCAAGGTAATCATCCACATCCCCTTTGTCATAGAAAGTGTACTCGGACATAGTTATAGGAAGATTTGCCTGAAGACCACTGGTATATGCAAATGGCTCGTAGAGATATACATAGTCATAAAAATCTAAAGAGTTTGTCTGGTAATCATACAAAATGTCATATGTAAACTGCTGGTCGTCGGTAAGAAGATCGTAATCAAAATCCTCCATTTCGGCGATACCCTCTTCCGTTTCTTTTTTCTCTGCAGCGAGGCCTTCCTCACTAAAATCCACGTCTCCGTAAGTTACCTCAAGGGGTTCCACGCCGTATTCCTCAGGATGAGCTAAAGTATAATGAAGAGTTACTGTGTCCATTGTAACACTTTCTTCAAAGTTATCCCAAAGCCACTGGTCAAAAGCCTCTTGCTCTGTTTTTGCTTCTTCGCTGTTTTGATCTGGCTTATCATCCTTTTTCTCACAGGCACCTAGTGATAGCATCATTGCCATTGAAAGTGTAAGTGCCAGAAATTTTTTGATCTTAAACTTAATCATAATTCCCTCCAATAAATAACAAAATAAGTAAGAGGAAGAACCCTCTCATATTGTGAATAACATTATATACAGTATATGCAAAAAAATCAAATTCAAAAACATAAAATAATTGTGAAAAAATAGTGTATTCTATCTTTTTTGTAGATATTTGTAGAGGAAGGAATATATTTGTAGGACGAAAAGGGAATTAAATATGTAGATTGTATGCTAAAGTTGAGATGATGAAAACTTTTATGTAAAAGGAGAGGGAATTATGGAAGTATACATGATAAAGGAAGCCACTAAGCTTTTGGGAGTAGAAAGTCATGTTCTTAGGTATTGGGAAGAGGAATTAGGTTTAAAAATTCAAAGAAATACAATGGGACATAGATATTATACAGATAGAGACATTAAGCTGTTTAAAGAGGTTATGGAATTAAAAGACAAGGGATTTTCCTTAAAGGATATTAAACAAGGAATGGAAAAAATGAAGTCTCAAGATGTCACTTCTGAGGAGAAAATATTAACTAAAGAGGAGGAAACTAAAGAAGAGGAAGGGAAAATAGTTGATTTTAAGGTGGCTCAAATGCAAAATATGTTGAGCAAAATGGTGGCTAATGCTTTAAACGAAAATAAGCATATTATAACATCTACGATTAAAGCTGAAATCACCGAAGATGTTATGAAACAGTTTGATACGGTTATGCGTGAGAAGGAGGAGAAGGAAGAGGCTAGATTCAGAAAATTGGATGAGAGTCTAAGACAGCTTCAACAGACCAAAGATGAGGTTGCGGCTACTAAACAAAGGAAAAGATGGTTTGGGAAAAGGTAGTAATCATAAATTAGGTTGATGTTGAAAATAATTTCTTTTTTAAGTATAATAGGCTAGATAGAAATGCAACTTATGCAATTTATAAGTTATTTGATATTTGAAAGTAAAGCCTGTAGATGCTGGAAAAGGATTGTAGAATATGAAGCTAAACATATTATTTGAAGATGAATATATGATTGCCTGTGTAAAGCCAAGTGGCATACCATCTCAGGGAGATAAAAGCAATGATAAGGATATGATAACCTTACTGAAGGAGCATATTTTTGATAATTCTGACAGTGATGAGGAGCCGTATCTGGCAGTTATACATAGGCTGGACCGACCCGTAGGGGGTGTAATGATATTTGCAAAAACCCCAGAGGTGGCAGCTGCTCTTTCTGACGATATGCAGGAAGGTAATATTATAAAATATTATCAGGCTGTGCTTACAGGGGAGCTACCAAATGATTTTGGAGAGCTTGTGGATTATTTGGCAAGAGACAGTAAAACAAATACTGCTAAGATAGTTAAGAAAGGTGAAAAGGGTGCAAAAAAAGCAGTTCTTTCTTACGAGGTTTTAGATGTGTTTGAGACAGATCAGGGTGTGCTTTCTTACGTATTAATAGAACTTGTTACAGGAAGACATCATCAGATACGTGCCCAGATGGCAGCCAGAGGTTGTGGTATATGGGGAGATACAAAGTACAATCCAAAATTCTCAAAAAACAAGAAAAACTATGTACAGATAGGTTTATATTCCTCAAGAATAGAGCTTGTTCATCCTGTGACAGGGGAGGATATGGTGTTTAAACATGAACCGGAGGGAAAGGCCTTTGATGTAATAGAATTAGACGAGTTCTAACAAGCTAAAAATATGTGATATATAATAGTGCGAATACATAATGACTGTTCAAGCGGGAATACGTATAACGCAAACTATAGCAATAATTATCAAAAATAAAAGTGAGGGAAAAGTAATGGCTAAAGACAAGAAATTAGTAGAGCAGATAACCTCCATGGAGGAAGATTTTGCCCAGTGGTATACAGATGTAGTAATAAAGGCAGGACTTATAGATTACACAAGTGTAAAGGGCTGTATGGTACTTAAACCAGCAGGTTATGCAATTTGGGAGCTTATTCAGAGTCAGCTTGATGCAAGATTCAAGGAGACAGGAGTGGAGAATGTATATCTTCCAATGTTTATTCCAGAGAGCTTACTACAGAAAGAAAAAGACCATGTAGAAGGTTTTGCACCAGAGGTTGCATGGGTTACCCACGGTGGACTTAATCAGCTTCAGGAGAGAATGTGCGTAAGACCTACATCAGAAACACTTTTCTGTGATTTCTATGCAAAGGAGATACAGTCTTACAGAGATTTACCAAAGGTATACAACCAGTGGTGTTCAGTGGTTAGATGGGAGAAAGAAACAAGACCATTTCTTCGTTCGAGAGAGTTCTTATGGCAGGAGGGACACACTGCTCACGCTACAGCAGAGGATGCTGAGGCAAGAACAGTTCAGATGCTTAATGTGTATGCAGATTTTTGCGAGCAGGTGCTTGCTATGCCAGTAGTAAAGGGGCGCAAGACAGATAAAGAAAAGTTTGCCGGCGCAGAGGCAACTTACACTATAGAGGCACTTATGCATGACGGTAAGGCACTTCAGTCAGGTACATCACACAACTTTGGTGATGGCTTTGCCAAGGCGTTTGGTATTCAGTACACTGACAAGGAGAACAAGCTCCAGTATGTTCACCAGACATCCTGGGGAATGACAACCCGACTTATCGGTGCAGTTATTATGGTTCACGGTGACGATTCAGGACTTGTATTGCCACCAAGAGTAGCTCCAACTCAGGTTATGATAGTTCCAATTATGCAGAAAAAAGAGGGCGTTCTTGAGAAAGCGGATGAGCTTAAGGAAATGCTTTCGACTAACTACAGAGTAAAGGTTGATGACTCTGACAAGAACCCAGGCTTTAAGTTTGCAGAGCAGGAGATTAAGGGTATTCCTCTTAGAGTTGAGGTAGGACCTAAGGATATAGAAGCAGGACAGGCTGTAGTAGTTAGAAGAGATACAAGAGAAAAGTATGTAGTTCCATTTGCAGAGCTTGATACTAAGATTGGTGAAATCTTAGAAAAGATGCAGCAGGATATGTTCAACAGAGCTCTTGCTCACCGCGAGGAGAACACTCACGTAGCTACTAGCTGGGATGAATTCACTGATATCTTAGAAAAGAAGCAAGGTTTCATCAAGGGTATGTGGTGTGGTAATCAGGAATGTGAGATTGCCATCAAGGAAGAAACTGGTGCTACAACAAGATGTATGCCATTTGAGCAGGAGACTCTCTCAGATGTATGTGTACACTGTGGAAAACCAGCTAAGAAAATGGTATACTTCGGAAAGGCCTATTAGGACCAGGGCACCCTTGAAAGGGGGTTGTTTATATGGGTAATATCGTAATGCCGGTAGGGGCAGAGTATATTATTGAAAAATTGAATAAAGCAGGCTTTGAAGCTTATATAGTAGGTGGATGCGTGCGAGATAGTATACTAGGAAAACAACCTAATGACTGGGATATTACTACATCCGCTACTCCTTATGAGGTTAAGGACATATTCAGGAGAACTGTGGATACGGGTATACAGCATGGTACTGTTACAGTGCTGGTTGAAAAACACATATTACAGGATAGACTGGCGGAATTAACAAATACCGATAATCACTTGGGTTTAAAAGATGTTGAACAACCATATGCTTTCGAGGTTACAACCTATAGGGTAGATGGAAAATACGAGGATCATAGAAGACCTACAGAAGTCACGTTTACAGCGTCCTTAGAGGAAGATTTAAAAAGAAGAGACTTTACCATCAACGCAATGGCCTATAACCACGATGAAGGTGTGGTAGATGTATTTGGTGGTATAACGGATCTAAAAAATGGAATTATAAGATGCGTAGGTAAGGCTGAGGACAGATTTAACGAGGATGCTCTTAGGATACTTCGAGCAGTGAGGTTTGCAGCACAGCTCGGGTTTGCTATAGATGAAGAAACCAGATTGGCCATGAAGGCTCAGGCAAAATTTTTATCGGATATCAGTGCGGAGCGAATACAGGTAGAGCTCACAAAGCTTATCACTTCTGACCATCCCCATATGTTAAAAGAAGCATATGAGTTAGGACTTACGGCTATTATTCTTCCTGAGTTTGATGATATGATGCAGACTGATCAACATAACCCAAATCACCTTTTTACAGTAGGCGAACATACCTTGAAGGTAATGGAAAATGTACCTGCTGATATGGTGCTTCGCTATAGTGCTTTACTACATGATGTTGCTAAGCCTAGATGTAAAACAACTGATAGTGATGGCGTGGATCATTTTTACGGACATCCTGAGAAGGGAGAAAAAATGGCACGAGCCATCTTAAGAAGGTTGAAACTGGACAACAATACTGTGTCTAGAACCTGTAATTTGGTATTGTATCATGATTACTTTCTTACAAATATGAATCAGGGTAAGGCATTTAGAAAATTCCTTCAGAAGCTTGGGGTAGATAATTTTATGGATTATACTACAATAAGGCAGGCAGATGTGGCAGGACAAAGCGATTACAATCTAAAAGAAAAGATTGACGCTATAGAGGTAATGAAAAATCTTTATAAAACAGTTATAGACGAGAACCAGTGTATCAACATAAATGATCTCGCCATAGGTGGTAAAGATTTGATTGAGCTTGGTATGTCACCGGGAAAGGAAATGGGTAAGATGCTGCAATTTCTACTGGACAGGGTGCTTGAAACCCCAGATCTTAACCAAAAAGAAATCCTAATTGATATAGTAAAATCAAGATTAAAATAACATGCATAAATAATCCCCTTCGGACATAGAATTTACAAGATTGATGTTCGGAGGGGATTTTATTGTCTGATAAGATGTCAGAAGTTTTTGATGCATATGATATGGAAATATATCAGACTACAAGGGGAAGAGGCGCAATATTGCTTAAGACTGATAAGGGACTGTATCAACTAAAATCCTTAGATGTTAATGAGAGCAGATTGAATGCAGAGTACATATTTAAAGAGAAGCTATGTGAAAAAGGATTCGATACCATAGATCGATGCATAAAAAACAAGGATGATGAGCTTGTGACTACTGATAGGTATGGCAATCCCTATGTGTTGCGTCAGTATTTTTATGGGAAAGAGTGTAACATAACTAAGCAGGAGGAAATAGGTATAGCAGTGGACAATCTTGCCAGATTGCATTTAGCTTGTAAAGAGACATTTTCCAGTACAGAAAGTGACGTGCATATTCGGGCAAATGGCGATTTTCGCAGACGTAACAGAGAGTTAAAAAGAATAAGAAATTTTGTAGGTAAGCAAAAATCAAGAAAAGAATTTGAGGACTTATATATAAAGGCCTTTGATTATTTTTATGATAAGGCATTGGTATGTCAGGAAAAAGGCACTCCATTTTTCACTATGGATATGAGTAGCCATATTGGATATTGCCATGGAACTTATAATCATCACAGTGTGCTGATAAATAGAGATGAGGAAAATGAAATAAATGTGGGAACTATAAGCTTTGACAAATTTTATGTTGGAAATCAGCTCACAGATTTATATCATTTTATGAGAAAAGCTGTGGAAAAAAATAAATACAGTTCCCAATTTATGGAGGAAATATTAGATAGGTATCATTGTATATGTCCTCTTAGTCAGGAGGATGTTGAATACATTTATATATTGTACTCCTATCCTGAAAAATTTTATAAGATAAGTAATCAATACATAAATTCCACTAAAAACTGGATTTCACCTAAGATGATAGAAAAGCTTACCAAACTTATGGAAGATGAGCAGGACAAGGAAAATATTTTAAAAGAACTATATAAATATAAAAGTAAATTAAAAACATCATAAATTACTTCACATTTCACCAATTATCCTGTATAATACAATGGTTAAGGTGGGTACTATGCGAAAAAATCTATTTTTACTGCTATCAGTTATTTTATTGCTGGCCCTTTCAGGGTGCAAATATGGTGGTGATGTAAAGGTGTATGAGAACACAGAGGATGTTGTGGTAGTGCATCCGGAAGCATCCGCTACTGTAGTTATAACTGATATGAATTTCGAAGAAAATATATTTAGCTTTATTGACTGCCTTACAGGGGTAGAATTTGAGTTAGGATATCACGGTGGCGTTGCAGTACAGAATACTTACGGAGATACTATTAGTATTAACGAGGTGTATAACGGTAGCGTTGTTGATGTTGTGTATTATTCTGACACAATGAAACTGGTAAGCATTGGTATAAACGATTCAACAACAGTTATTAAGGGTGTTAACAAATTCGTTCCTGATCCTGAAAACCAAAAAGCTCGCTATGGTGGAACTACTCGCAATATGGCATCTTACGTTGTGGCATATGATCAGGGCGAGCCTATAGATATTATGGAAATATCCACCGAGGATCAGATAACTCTTCATATTTATAGGGATAAGCTGGTTTCAGTAGTTGTGGAACTGGGACATGGTTATGTCAGACTGGAGAACCACGATACATATGTTGGCGGAATGGTAGAGGTGGGTTACGACGTTATAGTTCCTGTTACAAAAGATATGCTTCTCACAGTTAGAGAGGGTTCCTATACACTCCGTATAAATCGCAATGGATATAGTCAAACAAAGGAGATAAATGTCATAAAAGGAAAGGAAACCCGTGTTGATATGGCAAATCTTGCAATACCAACGGGAACGGCAACCTTTGAAATTACTCCGTCAGATGCCCGTATATACATTAACGGTGAGCGATTATATGGAAGTACCTATACCAACATATATGGAAGCTACAATCTCAAAATAGAAGCAGATGGATATAGAAATTTTAGGGGTAGTTTCAAAATAGATGAGCCGGTAAATGATTTTGAGATAGAATTAAAGTCTTTAGAGGAAGATGACGAGGAAGAAGAGGATGACGAGAAAACAACGGAGGATTCCACAGAAACTTCTTCGGAGAATACAGAGACAGAAGGTAGCGATTCTTCCACAGAGGAAAACACAACTCAGAGTGATTCCTCAGAGAGTACAGATACAACAGAGGATACAACCTCAACAGATAATACAATCACAGTAAATGAACCTGTAGGTGTGAGTGTATATGTGGACGGTGAATATATTGGTATTGCACCGGTAACCTTCCCTAAGAAAGTGGGTTCACATACCATTACACTATATCAATCAGGTTATATTATAAAAAGTTACACAATATATGCGTCTAATAATGGCAAGGATGATGAGTATAGCTTTGATCCGCTTACTTATATTCTTGACACTATTGAATAGAAGGAGGAACATCATGGACTATATGAAGATATACGAAGAATGGGTCACTAATCCATTTTTCAGCGAGGAGACTAGACAGGAATTACTGGCAATTAAAGATGATGATAAGGAAATAAAGGAGCGTTTTTACGCAGACTTAGAGTTTGGTACTGCTGGACTTAGAGGTATTATCGGTGCCGGTATAAATCGTATGAATGATTATGTTGTAGCAAAGGCTACACAGGGTCTCGCAAATTATATAATCCATCGTAAAAAGCAGTCACGTGGTGTTGTAATTGCTTATGATTCACGTAGATGTTCACCTGAGTTTGCGGATGTGGCAGCACTTTGTCTTGCGGCCAACGGAATTAAAGCTTATGTTTTTGAGTCACTTAGACCAACACCAGAGCTTTCTTTTGCTGTTAGATATTTGGAATGTGTTGCAGGTATAAATATTACAGCAAGCCACAATCCACCTGAATATAATGGCTATAAGGTATACTGGGAGGATGGTGCACAGATTACTCCACCTCATGATGCAGGAATCATGAAAGAGGTTAAGTCTATTACTGTTCAGGATGCCAAGACTATGCCTAAGCAGGAGGCTATTCACGAGGGCTTATATGAGGCTATTGGCAAGGAGCTTGATGACGCGTATATGGCTGAGCTCAAAAAGCTTGTTATTCATCAGGAATGCATAGATAAATATGGTAAAGAATTAAAGATAGTATACACTCCTTTACACGGAACAGGCAATGTGCCTGCAAGAAGGATTTTGAGAGAGTTAGGATTTGAAAATGTATACGTAGTACCAGAGCAGGAGATGCCAGATGGAGATTTTCCAACCGTTAGCTATCCAAATCCAGAGGCGGAAGAAGCCTTTGAACTTGCTTTGAAGCTTGCAAAGGAAAGAGACGCTGATCTTGTCCTAGCCACAGACCCTGATGCAGACCGCCTTGGTGTGTACGTAAAGGATAAGGCTGGTGAGTATCATTGCCTCACAGGAAATATGTCAGGTAGCTTGCTTGCAGATTATGAGATTGGTCAGATAAAGGCTACAAAGGGTCTCCCAGAGGATGGAGCTCTTATTAAGACAATAGTAACTACCAACTTGGCAGATTCAATTGCTAAGCATTATGGTGTAAAGCTTATTGAAGTGCTTACAGGCTTCAAGTTTATCGGACAGCAGATTCTTGGTTTTGAGACTAAGGGAGAGGGTAAATATCTCTTTGGTTTTGAAGAAAGCTATGGATGTCTTATTGGTACTCATGCCAGAGATAAGGATGCTATTGTGGCAACAATGGCTCTTTGTGAGGCTGCAGCTTATTACAAGTCCTTAGATATGACTTTGTGGGATGCCATGATTCAGCTTTATGATAATTATGGATATCATATTGATGATATAAAGACACTTACGCTAAAGGGTATTGATGGACTAGAGAAGATTCAGAGTATTATGAATCAGCTCAAAAACAATACTCCTAAGGAGATTGCTGGTCGTAAGGTGCTTTGGGCTCGTAATTATGACAATGACACATCTACAAACATGCTTACAAAGGCAGTTTTACCTACAGGTCTTCCAAAATCTAATGTAGTTTACTATGATCTTGAAGGTGATGCATGGCTGTGTGTACGTCCGTCTGGAACAGAGCCAAAGATTAAGTTCTATTATGGTGTTGTGGGTACAAGTATTGACAATGCAAAAGAACTTTCAAAAGACTTTGGTGATGCAGTTCTTAAGATGATTGAATATATGTTATAGTTAAAAAAGAAAATGGCAACCGGTGTATTTTCATTAAGGTTGCCATTTCTCTTTTCGTTTTTTAGGGGATGTGCTAGAATAAATTTATATGGAGACGTATCGAAGTGGTCATAACGGGGCTGACTCGAAATCAGTTAGCCGAGAAATCGGCACGCGGGTTCGAATCCCGCCGTCTCCGTTTATAATATGATTTATAATTATTTTTTTGGGTATAATACTTGTTACAGATGTTTTGAGGAGCAAATATATGAAATATCTTAAACAATTTGGAATAATTATAGTGATATCATTTATGGGGGAGCTCTTGAGGGAACTCCTTCCTTTTTCTGTGCCTGGAAGTATCTATGGATTGGTGTTGATGTTACTTGCCCTTTTTACGGGTGTATTGAAGGTTAGTCAGGTAAAAGATACAAGTGGTTTTTTGCTTGATATAATGCCGGTCCTTTTTATACCTTCTACAGTGGGGCTTATGGACTATTTTGGTGTGTTGTCAGATATAATTTTGCCTGTGTTGTTAGTATGTATCTTAGGGACCATCCTAGTTATGGGCGTGACGGGAAGGGTAACACAGCATATAATTATTAGTATGGATAAGCAAAAGGGGAGGGAAATAAATGAATGATTTTATAGTAACCCTCTCTGAGACAATGTTTTTTGGAGTAGCAATAAGCTTAATATGCTATGGTATAGGGACTTTTGTTAACAGGAAAGTAAAATTCCCCTTAGCAAATCCTCTTCTTATAGCTGCCATTTTATTGATAGTAATACTAAAAATAATGGATATAGAATATGAAACCTATTTAAGTGAAGCAAAATACATTTCTTATTTACTGACACCGGCAACGGTATGTCTTGCAGTGCCTCTTTATGAGAAACTTCAGCTTTTAAAGGATAATCTAAAGGCTGTATTGTTGGGAATATTTACAGGAATAGTTATAAGTGCCATTTCCATCTGGGGAGTATGTGTGGTTTTTTCCTTGGATGAATCTGTGTTTGCCACCATGTTACCTAAATCAACAACTACAGCCATAGGAATGGCTGTATCAGAAGAAATGGGTGGAGTGGTTAACATAACTGTTGCAATGATAGCTATTACAGGAATTAGTGGTAATGTATTAGCAGATTGGGTTCTTCGACTGTTTAGGGTTACAGAACCGGTAGCGAGGGGTATTGCTATTGGAACTTCGTCTCATGTAATGGGCACCTCCAAGGCTCTAGAGATGGGTGAAACAGAGGGAGCTATGAGTGGTCTTGCTGTAGCGGTGGCAGGTCTTATTACGGTTCTTATTGCACCTTTATTAGTGGGATTATATTAAAGGTGGATAATATATTTTTAAGGAATAATCAGTCATAATATTTCCTTTCGGCTCATAAGATTAAATAAGGTAGTCTATGTGAGAATAATATGCTTAACTATATTTGGGGTTTTATGATATTAGGTGGCATCATCTATGGGGGAATAAAAGGAGCTGATGCAATCAGCCTCGTTTCTGACGGGGTGATTGATTCTGCTGGAGAGGCTATAGAGCTATGTATAACAATGCTTGGTGTGGTGGGCCTTTGGAGTGGATTGATGAATATAGCAAAAGAAGCTGGACTAATTGCTAAGTGGACAAAGGGATTAGATCCGGCTTTATCTTTTTTGTTTCCACAGATACCCCTTAATCATCCTGTCAGACAGGATATAGCAACAAATATAATAGCTAATATATTGGGGCTTGGCTGGGCAGCAACACCAGCAGGAATAAAGGCTATGAAAGGGTTAAAGTCTCTGTCGAAGGAAGGGAATAAAGCCAGCAATGCTATGTGTACCTTTTTGGTAATAAATATTTCTTCCCTGCAATTAATTCCAGTAAACATAATAGCTTACAGACGTGAATATGGTGCTGCTGAACCGGTTGAGATTATAGGTCCAGCCCTTTTGGCAACCTTTTCGACTACTATTGTGGCGGTGGTTTTGTGCAAGGTAATTTGTGGATTTAGTAAAGATTGACTTTTTTTGGGGAAATATTACAAAACTATTACAAGAGACTATGTATGCCTTGATAAAGATAGCTATTTAGTTTATAATATAATGGATTATATTATAATGGCGGTGTTTATGAAAAGGAACTTGAAAAAATTCGAAACCCTTATGTGGATGCTCATTAAGTGGTTTGTTTATATATGTGTTATGATGGTCTTTATGATACAGCTCTCAAAGGAAAATGAGCCCCTTATGAAGTTGTCAAGAACCATGGGTATTACCCTCAGTACATATGTGGTTGTAGGGCTCTTGTTTTTGACCATATATGGCAGATATGATGTGGGTAGAAGAAAGAGTAAGCCGATTATTTTTTCCCTTGCTCTAGCTACATTATTTACAGATATTATCGTGTACTTACAGCTCATGATAATGAACACTATAACAACCATTGATCAGTTTAAGTTTACAAGTTTGGATCATCTGGCTGTAGCATATATTATACAGCTAGTTGTGATTATTGTGTGTGTTTATGCGGGTAATGAATTGTTTTTCCTTATGCATAAGCCACAGAAATGTTACGTGGTAACTGGAAGCCAGGCAGATTTAAACGCTATAGTAAGAGGTATATCCAAGTATCGTAAACAATACGAAATTGTTGAGGTATATGATTACAGGGATAAGATGTTACTTCGTAAGCTGAAGGAAGCGGAGACAGTATTTTTGTACAACATTCCTATACAGCAAAGATGTGAGCTGGTAAGTTTTTGCTATAAGACTAGAAAAAATGTGTATTTCAATCCTGAAATAGAAGATATCATTGAAACAAGCTCAGAGTTCTATATTCTGGATGATATTTCTATGCTCAACTATAACGTTAAGGGCCTGACTATGGAGCAAAGAATATTCAAGCGTTCACTGGATATAGGATTATCTCTGATTATGGGTATTTTATTGTCACCGATTTTAATTATCAGTGCTATAGCTGTAAAGGTTCACGATGGTGGTTCAGTGTTGTTCAAGCAAGATAGAGCAACCATCAATGGAAAGGTATTTCAGGTATATAAGTTCCGTACTATGAAAGAAAATGTAGAGAATCGCTCTGTTACAGAGGATGATGACAGAATTACGAAACCAGGTAAGATACTTAGAAAATTCCGCTTAGACGAGCTACCACAGTTGCTTAACATCCTTAAGGGAGATATGAGCTTCGTGGGTCCAAGGCCAGAGATGGTGGAAAATGTTGAAACATATACAGGTGAGCTTCCAGAATTCCAATATAGACTTAGAGTGAAGGCTGGACTTACGGGTTATGCACAGATTTCAGGTAAGTATAATACTACACCTAAGGACAAGCTTATGATGGATATGATGTATATAGAGAACTACAATGTATTTAAAGATATTCAGTTACTGTTCCAGACAGCTTTAGTATTGCTAAAGGCGGACAGTACTGAGGCGTTTAGTGATGATGAGTCCAACAGAGAGTATGTTTTTGTTGAGGCTAAGGAAGAGGAGATTGGATAATGGAACATTATGATTATGTCATAGTAGGTAGTGGTTTGTTTGCAGGAACATTTGCATATGCAGCAACAACCAGAGGTAAAAGATGTCTGGTTGTTGAGAAACGCCCAAACTTAGGTGGCAATATTTATTGTGAAAAAATAGAGGATATAAATGTACATAAGTATGGTGCTCATATATTTCATACCAGCAACAAGAGGGTGTGGGATTTTGTCAATTCTCTTGTGAGTTTTAACAGGTACACCAATTCACCAGTAGCAAACTATAAGGGTGAAATGTACAACATGCCTTTCAACATGAACACCTTTAGCAAGATGTGGAGCGATGTGAGAACTCCAGAGGAAGCTAAGAAAAGAATTGCTGAGCAAAGAGCTATAATAAAAGGTGAACCCAAGAATCTGGAAGAGCAGGCTATAAGCTTAGTTGGTGAGGACATATACAAAAAGTTAGTTAAGGGCTATACCGAAAAGCAATGGGGAAGAGATTGTAAGGATTTACCAGCGTTCATAATTAATAGACTTCCTGTAAGATATACTTACGACAACAATTACTTCAACGATCTTTATCAGGGTATACCTATTGGAGGATATAATATTCTCATTGATGCCCTATTTGAGGGTTGTGATGTAGAGTTAAATACCGATTACAATGAAAATAGAGAAAGATTTAATGCTATGGGTGACAAGATTTTATATACCGGAACGTTGGATTCTTTCTACAACTATAGATATGGAAAGCTTGAGTATAGAAGCTTAAGATTTGATACTGAGGTGAAAGACACTGACAATTATCAGGGTGTAGCGGTTGTAAATTATACTGATAGAGAGACACCGTATACACGTATTATTGAGCATAAGCATTTTGAATTTGGAACTCAGGAAAAAACAGTTATTACTAGGGAATATCCTACTACTTGGGAGGAGGGCATGGAGCCATATTACCCTATAAATGACGACAAGAATCACACCCTCTATCAGAAATATGCAGATATGGCAGCTAATGAGGAAAAGGTTATATTTGGAGGCAGACTTGCAGAGTATAAATACTATGATATGGATAAGGTTATAGAGTCCGCCTTTGCCTTAATTGAGAAAGAGTTAAATTGGGAGATGAATTATGGAAAAGAGTGTAAAAGTCAGTATTATTATGCCAGTGTATAAGGTGGAGGAGTATGTTGGCAAAGCCATAGAGAGCATACAGGCTCAGACTCTTACTGACTGGGAATTTCTTATAGTTGACGATGGAACTCCTGATAAGAGTGGTCAGATATGTGACCAATATGCTAAGGAGGATTCGCGAATCACTGTTATTCACAAAGAAAATGGTGGCGCTCCCAGTGCAAGAAATGTTGCTATTGATATAGCTAAAGGTGAATATATGTATTTTATGGATTCAGACGATTGGGCAGAGCCTACTATGCTGGAAGATATGTATAATCTTGCAGTAAGAGATAAGGCTCAGCTTGTTGTGTCTGGATTTTATATTGATACCTATTACGGAAAAGGGAAATATCTTACAGATGAGTATTCTGTAGAAAGTGCGGTATATTCCGATAAGGAAAGCTTTCGTAAAAATGCATACAAGTTATTCGACAAGAATCAGCTTTACTCTCCATGGAATAAGCTTTTTGAAACAAAATACATAATGGACAATAAATTAAAATTTCCAACCACATTTTGGGACGATTTTCCTTTTGTGTTAAGTGTAATCAAGGACATAGAGAAAGTAACAGTTACTTCCAAGTGCTACTATCATTTTTTAAGAGCCAGAACCGAGTCAGAAACTGCGGCATATAGACCTGGCATGTATGAAAAAAGAGAAGAGGAACACAGCTGGATGATGGATCTCTATAAGGGATGGCACGTTGGTGATATGGCCAGTGTAGAGATGATTGCCAGAAGATATTTGGATAGATTTATTGGATGTATAGAAAATGTTACAAATCCAAAATGTGAGCTTTCAAAAAAAGAAAAGAAACAAGAAATAGGTAAAATGCTTCAAAATCCAAGAGTAGATAAAATGTTGGCAAAAGCAAAGCCACGTTCTCTGTACATGAAGATATTGTTGCTTCCGGTTAGATGGAAAAACATAACTTTAGCATATATGGAAGCGAAGTTTATTACCTTTGTTAAAAATAAAAATACAAAGCTTTTTACTAAGCTAAAGGTAGGAAGATAATGGAAACTACGCAACCTTTAATCAGTATTATAATGCCGATTTACAATGCAGAATTATATATTGACGCAGCCATTAATTCAGTGATTCAACAGACCTTTAAGGATTGGGAACTGATACTGGTGGACGATGCTTCTAAGGATAACAGCTATAATATATGTAAGGAGTGGGCCGAAAAGGATTCCAGAATAACTGTACGCCATCTGTCAACAAATAAGGGGGCAGGCAATGCCAGAAATGTAGGTATGGACCTTTCCAAAGGCAGATATATAACCTTTATGGATGCAGATGATACCTTGGACAAGGGGTTATATGAATCCGTTACCAGTGGCATAAACCAAGAAACTGTATTATATAGCAAGCAGGACCCTAAAAAGCATAAGACCAAAAAGGAAGAAAGAATAGTTACTGATACAGATATGGTTGTATGGGGTGTTACAGAGGAGTACTACAACCATAAGGGAAAGCATACAGGAAGCAATATTCTATCCCTTGAAGATGCCGTATATAATACTCCGGAAATGGTTCGTAGAAAGGTCATCCGTTTAGAGGATAGAACTCTTTTTGGGTATCAGTGGAACCACTTATACAAGAGGGAGATTATAAAAGACAACAATATACGATTTGAAAAGGTTACCCTGTATGAGGATTACTTTTTCAATTTAAAGGTTATAGAGCATATAAATACTATGATAGTAAGCTCAAATTGTGGGTATCACTATTACAAAAGAGAAAATCAAAGCCTCACAAACACCTACGTGCCAGAATACTACAAGCTGAGTCGCAGACGAGTGGAAAGTATGTATGAGACATATAAAAGATGGCAGATGTATACCCCGGAGGTTAAAAATTCCTGTGGGCAGAGACTTGTGAGATACACCTTGTCGGCTCTGGTAAGAAATTGTAGTCCAAAGTCAAATATGTCCCATAAGGATAGAAGAAAATGGGTAAAGAGACTTTATAAGGATAACCTTTATAGAGCAGTTGCAAAGCATTGTTATATAGAGCAAATACCTTTACGTATATTAAGGGGACTTATTAACAGACACTGTACAGGTCTTATTCTCACAATGGGTAGATTTGTATACATAGTAAAAGAAGGGAAACCAGATATTTTTGCTAAAAAGAGGCAGATACATTAATTATTATGAAACGAATTTTAGTATATGGGATGACTGACAATCCTGGTGGAATAGAGTCTTATCTTATGTTTATGATGGAGAAGCTTAAGACTTATGATATTCAGATGGATTTTGTCACAGATTTCCCCACAATTGCATATAAAGAGCAGCTTGAGGCAGCAGGAGCTAAGATACATTTTATACCAGCCAAGGGAAAAAAGCTTTTTAAGCATATGTCTAGTTTAAAAAAGATTTTGAAGTCCCATCCTGAGTATGAAACAGTGTATTTTAACATATTAGATGCAGGCGCAGTTTTTACAGCTATTGTTCCCAAATTTATGGGTAGACAGGTAATTTGTCATAGCCATAATGGAGATACAGATAAAGAAAAATTGCACAAGTTATGCAAACCACTATTGACTAGCATAACTGATAAGTATGTTGCCTGTTCAAAATTGGCAGCGGAGTACATGTTCAAAAAAAAGGTACAGGATAGGGTGCTCATTATTCCAAATGCTATTAATGTAGACAATTACAGATTCGATACAGCTTCTCGTGAACATACAAGGGACATTCTTAATGTTAAAGATAAATTTGTAGTATGCCATATCGGTCGAATAACCAGACAAAAGAATCCTTATCGTATGCTTGATATTTTTGAAGAGATATACAAGCTTGATAAAGAGTCTGTGCTTTTGTATGTGGGCAATGGTGATATGTCAGAAGAAGTGAATCTTGAAGTAAAAAAACGAATTGAGGCAAGTAACGCTGAAAAAAAGGAACCTTATATTCGTATGTTGGGAGTTAGGGATGATATTCCTTGTATATTGCAGGCGGCAGATGTATTTTTATTGCCATCCTTATATGAGGGTTTGCCTATAGTAGCAGTGGAAGCCCAAGCGGCAGGTCTTCCTATAGTTATGTCAACCAATATTACTAAGGAAGTAGCGCTTACAGACAAAGTTAAATATATTGATTTAGAGGAATCAGATACATATTGGGCTAATGCATTGCTGGCCATAAAAAATGAGCCACGAACCAGTGGGCATAAGCAGGTTGCAGAGGCGGGTTACGATAAGAACTCTATGTCAGCGGTATTTAAAGAATTTACAGAATGGTTGTAGAATAAATATGAGTAAAGAAATCAAACAAACAACTTCATACAAGGCAACAGAAAATCAGGGCAAGATAGTATGGTTCCTTGAAAAGGTATTTATTGTCTTATTCTTTTTGTATGCAGTTTCAGGTTCAAATAGTATAACTTATGGTCGTACAATTATAACTTATATTATGTGGCCAGCTCTTATACTAGGTGGAGTGCTGTTTTTCTACAGATTGATACATTTTAAGTCATACTCAAAAATGACAGGACTTGTATCTATGATAGCCATGTTGGGAAGTATAGGTTTATCTACAATAATAAATCATAATTATTCATTCAAGGATAACCTTATATTCTGTGTGTACTGGGTGTTGTTTTTTACGGTGCTTTACACCATAGAAAACGACAAAACTATAGACCAGATAAGAAAAGATTTTCACTTTGTTGCACTGATGTTCCTTGTATATATGTCAGTGGGAGTAATTATTAGTATTATACAGATGATTAAGGGTTACAAGGGTACATTTTTCATCCCTGAGGATTATTACGCATTCCATTCCGGTTTTGCCATCGGAAGATTGTGGGGCATATTTATCAACCCTAACAATGGAGCGATATCTTCTGCTATTGCAATTATACTTCTAGTATATTTTATCCGAAAAATAAAGAATAAGATATTTTGGATATTACCGATTCTTGATATATGCCTATTTTTGTTCTATGTGGCATTGTCGGATTCAAGATCAGGAGCTGTTTGCACTGGTGTTGCAGTAGGATGCTATGTTTTATCAACACTTCTTTACAAAGGAATGGACAAAAAGGGTAAAAAAAGACTGGCTCATAATCTGATTACACTTTTTGTGGCTTTGGCGGTAGTGGTGGCAGGCATTGCCATTCCGAGACAGGTGAAAAATTTATACAATGTTGTTGCTGTTGCTGTGGCAGAGTATAAAGAACAAAAATTAAATGAGCAAAAGAAGGATGATCCAGATGCACCGGTAGAAAATATTGTAGTTACTCCTGTTGTTATAGATCGAGGTTACGATATTACAGTTGATATAACAAATCGTCGAGCTGATGCATGGAGAAGTGCATTGGAGATATCCAGGTCTTCTAACAAGGTATTTTTAATTGGAACATCCTTTAAGGGATTTACAGAATATGCCCTAGAGTATGTGCCATACACCTATATTGTAAATAACGATTACGCTTATTTTACAACCTTTGATAACGAGATATTTAATGTCCTGGTTTCTCAAGGTATTATTGGTTTGATAATACTGGCTTGGCTGGTACTTACCATGTTTGTTAATTTGTTTATGAATTATTTTAAGGTTCAGAAGGAAAACCAAGAGCTGCTTACAATACTTGGTTCAGTGGCATTTGGACTAGCAGCTGCGGCTATGTTTTGCAGTGTAATGTTCTATCATTTCTCACAGAACACTATACTTTTCTGGGTTGCTTTAGGATGTATGATGTTTGTACTAAAAAAATCAAAGGATATATATAAAAGTAAAAAGCTGTCAAATGATTCAGTAGTTGATGGAGAATAATATGAAGATTGATATTGTAATTCCGTGGGTGGATGGTATGGATCCGGCATGGCAAGAGGTTAAAAATGAATATACTGCAGTGAAGGTACGGACCATGGT